>CANGIH010000019.1 GCA_947453875.1 Planctomycetaceae bacterium
GTCGCAACGATCAGGTGGCCACCGATCTGCGGCTGTGGTGCCGTCGGGCGATCGACCGGATCGATTCCGCGATGGCGGCACTGCAGCAGTCGTTTCTCGGGCTGGCCGAGCGGGAGGCCGACCTTGTCATCCCCGGCTACACCCACCTCCGCAGGGCCCAGCCGGTGCTCGCTGCCCACCAGATCCTATCCTGGTGCGAGAAGATCGGCCGTGACCGCGACCGGCTGGCCGACTGCCGGAAGCGCACCAACATCCTGCCGCTCGGCTCGGGGGCACTGGCGGGCACGAGCCTGCCGATCGACCGCGAGCATGTCCGCGCCGGCCTTGAGTTCGCCGCGGTGGCGGCCAACAGCCTCGACGCCGCCAGCGACCGCGACTTCGCCTGCGAGCTCGCCTTCGTGATCGCGCTGGCATCCATCCATCTTTCGCAGTGGGCGGAGGAGTGGATCATCTGGAGCACCGAGGAATTCGGGTTTCTCAAGCTTCCCGAGAACTTCTGCACCGGCAGCTCGATCATGCCGCAGAAGATCAATCCCGACGTCCTCGAACTGGTGCGCGGCAAGTCGGCAAGGGCGGTCGGCAACCTCCAGTCGCTCCTGGTGCTGCTGAAAGGGCTCCCCACCGCCTACAACCGCGACCTTCAGGAAGACAAGGAGCCGCTGTTCGACTCGGTCGACACCCTCGAAGCGGTGCTTGGCGTGGCCGCCCCACTCGTGGCGGGGACGAGCTTCGACCGGCCGCGGATCGCCGCCACGCTCGACCGCGGGCACCTCGACGCCACGAGCCTAATGGAGGCCCTGATCGCCACGGGCACCCCGCAGCGGATCGCGCACGAGACGGTCGGGAAGCTCGTCCGCCGGGCGATGCGCAAAGGCGTGTCGCTGGAAGAGCTTGCCGATGAGGAATTCTCGGCAGACTGCGCGGGATGGAACGCCACTCTGCGGAGCGCACTTGGGGCATCCAGGGCAGTTGGACGGATGGCGAGTTTCGGCTCCACGGCACCGGCCCGTGTGGCCGACCAAATCAAGGCGTGGCAGCAGCGGCTCGGGGCCGCAGGCGGCGCGTGACTCCAGGGAGGGGGAATCGTGGCAGCCAGGGTGCGACCAGATCGGCTTGGGGTCGCGCCGGGGCCTCATGCGCCCATGCGTCGGCCACGGGGATGGGGGGCGATCATCCTGTCTGCAGTCGTGCCTGTCCTCCCCCTCGTTGGCATCGCGTCTGCCGGTCAGCCCTGCCCCAACTGCGGGCCGCTGACCACCAGCCCCTGGCAATTCCCCTTCGATGAAGGGCACGACCACGACCCAACGGTGTCGGTGCTCGCCCGGGAGGCCGCGCCGAAGGGGCCGCGACCGCTCGACGCGCTCCAGCAGGCGGTGGTCGATTCGCTGGCTGCCGAGCGGCGGGAGACTGCCGCGGAGATGCTCGACGCCGCGATCCGCGCGGCGGATGTCGAAGCCGATAAGGCGGCGTTGGGTTGGTTTACCTCCGTGCTCGACAAGGTGGCCGATGCCGGCAACGACCGGGCCAGCCTCCTTGCCGACCTCGGCGACAGTGCCGATCAGGCGAGCCTCCTCCGCCTGGCGCGCCGCCTGCAGCCGCTCGACGCCGACGCCCCCAGGCTGATCGAGGCGATGCGTGAAGCGGCGCGGCAGCGGCGGCGCGACCCGGCCCGGATGGCCCGTGCGGCGGCCGATCTGGCCAGCGAATCCCCTGCCGTCCGCGAGGCCGCCGTGGCCGAATTGGCCACCTCCCGGATCGACGCCCTTCCTGCACTCGTCGACACTCTCCAGTCGGATGCCCCTGAGCAGCGGGTGGCCAGGGTCCTGGCCCGCGAGATCGTCGCCGACATCGGCCCCGATGCCCGCGAGCCCCTCCTGGCGATCCTCGCCAGCAACGATGTCGGCCGGTGGCAGGGGGCGATCGCCGGCCTGGAGGCCGGTGGCATCGCCGATGTCGCCGACTTCCTCCTCGCGCCCGCGCTCGTGGGTGGGACGCCCGCCGGAGCGCAGCGGGCAGCCCTTGCGGCGCTGCAGCGCCATGCGGCCCGACTCGCGGGTGAACCCGACCCGACGATCCTCGAGCCACCGCTCCCGAACACCGCCATCGCCATCGTGGCCAACCGTCTCGACTGCGTCCTCTCGCCAGCCGGCCTGCCGCAGGTGCCACCGCACCCGGAAGAGGGGCCTCCGACGATCCGCCGCCATCGCTGGAATGCCGAGGCCCGCCGCTTCGAGACGGTGGATGTCTCCCCACGACTGGCGCGAAGCATTGATGCCGCCCACCTCGCGCGCGATCTCGAAGCCCTCGACGCTCATGACCCTCTCGCCGTGCGACTGGTGATCCTCGCCCGGGTCGATTCGCTGCTCCTGTCCGCCGGGCCCGCGGAGACCGCCCTCGACTCGATCCCCCCCGAACGCCTCGCGGCCGCGTTCAGCGGTCCCGACAGCCTCGACCCGACCGTCGTCACCGACACGATCGAAGCGGCGATCGAGCGGGACATGCCCGAGGTGGCCCTCGCGGGAGTGTGGCAACTCGAGGCGATGCACACCACGAAGGATGGCATCGCTGCGGCCGCGCTGCCCCCCGCCACTCGCAAGGCGCTCGTCCGGCTCGTCGATGCCCCGAGCGAGACGCTCGCGTTCGCCGCCGCCCGGACGCTCGCCCTCACCGGGGGCGATGCCGCCTACCATGGCTCGAGCCGGGTGATCGAGCGACTCCTTCACGCCGCCACCTCGCGAGGGGCCGACCACGCGGTCGTGGCCCATCCCGATCTTGCCGTCGGCAACGAACTCGCCGCGGCGGTTTCGCGGTACGGATTCCGGACCACGGTCGTGGAAAGCGGGCACGAAGCGCTCCGCGCCGCGAGGGCCGACGCCGACACGACCCTCGTCCTCCTCGGCGCCCGGCTGGCGATGCCCGGCGCTTTCGAGACGCTCCAGGGGCTGCGGCAGGCGGGCCGCGGCGACGTCGTTCCCGTGATGATCGTCGTCGATCCACTCGACGACCACGGCCGCGGCAGAAAGCTCACCCAGCTCATCCTCCAGGCCCGCTCCCACGGCTGCGTGGCGATCATCGACCGGCTGCCGAGCTTCTTCGGGCCGCTTGTCGATGAAGCGGGCAACGTCGTCTCCCCGCCCCGCTTTCCCGAGGAGCTCGCGACGATCGCCGGGCCCGTGCAGGCCGATCCGGCCTGGCGGCAGGCCCGCGCCGCGGAGCGGCTCGAGCGGGCCCGGCAGGCGCTGGAAATCCTCGCCCTCCTCGGCCACGCCGACCACGACGTGGCGGCGGCCGAAGAGCAGGCCCGCCTCGCCCTCACCACGCCGACGCTCGTTCCCGCCGCCCTCAAGCTCCTGGCGGTGATCGGCCGGCCCGGCGCGCAAGGGGCGCTTGTTCGCCACGCGATGGCGGCGTCGGCCCCGGAAATCCGCCCCCTGGCGCTTGCAGCTCTGGGCGAGAATGTCGCCCGCCACGGGATGTTGCTAGCGCCCGACGACATGGAGGACCTGTGCCGAAGCTACACTTCAGGCCGGGACGCCGTGCAGCGGAAGACCGCCGGCACGATCCTCGCCCTCCTCCCGAAACGCGTCCCCCCCACCATTGTGCCCCCCGTCGATGCAGCCTCCTTCCGGCCAACCCGGTGACGATCCCTCCGCGCCCCCGATCCGGGGACTGATCGGCGGCGGGCCGGCGATGCAGGAGGTGTACGCGATGACACGGAAGGTGGCCGTGTCGAACGCGTCGGTGTTGCTTGTCGGCGAAACGGGGACGGGGAAGGAACTGATCGCCAAGGCGATCCACGAACTCTCCCCGCGCGGCACCGGCCCGTTTGTCCGCGTCAATTGCGGCGCGCTTTCCGAGAGCCTCCTCGAGAGCGAACTCTTCGGTCACGTCCGAGGCTCCTTCACCGGGGCGGTCGCCAACCGGGCCGGTCGCTTCGAGGCGGCACACACCGGCACGATCTTTCTCGACGAGATCAACTCCACCACGCCGAAGCTCCAGGTGAAGCTCCTTCGCGTGCTCCAGGAACGCGAGTTTGAACGGGTGGGGGACACCGAAACGATCCGAGTCGACACGCGTGTGATCGCGGCGAGCAACCGTGAACTCCTCGACGAGGTGGCGCGGGGGAACTTCCGCGAGGATCTCTACTACCGGCTCAACGTCGTGCCGATCTACCTCCCTCCGCTGCGGGCCCGGCGTGAAGACATCCCGCAACTGGTGACGCACTTCCTCCGCTTCTACAACCAGGCGAATGAGCGATACGTCGTCCACATCCAGAAGGAAGCGCTCGCGGCGCTGGTGAAGTACCACTGGCCGGGTAACGTGCGTGAATTGCAGAATGTCGTCGAACGCTGCGTCGTGCTCGCCGCCGGCGACGAAATCACCCTCGATCTCCTCCCGCCGGCAATCAGCGGCGACCGGCCGAGCGTCACGCTTCCCGGCCGGGGTGGCGATCTCGACAGCCTCGCCCGTGATCTGGTCGAGCAGGGCATGACGACGGCGACGGCCGACGACGACAACCTCTTCGACCGTGTCGTCAGCCGTGTGGAGCGGGAACTGATCTCACAGATGCTCGCCGCCTGCGGCGGGGTGCAGCTCAAGGCGGCGGCCCGCCTGGGGATCAACCGCAACACGCTGCGGAAGAAGCTCCAGGAGCATGGCCTCGAAGCCACGGAGTGATGCAGGCTTAGGCCAGCACGCAACAGCACCACATCACCCCACCTGCCGCCGCCAGCGAGGGGTCGCCCGTGGGCCGAGAGCCGGAGCGAACGCCCGGCGACGGGGCCCAGGCGCCCCGAAGCCACGTTTGAGAAGGAATCAGGGTCGGCCGCAGCGGCCCCCCTACCCGACGCGGCCGTCCTCGGTCATCTCGCGGGCGTGGTAGCTCGAGCGGACAAGCGGCCCGGAGGCGACCTTCGCGAATCCCATCCGCCGCGCCAGCGCCCCGATCTCGTCAAACTCCTCCGGCGGCACGTAGCGTTCGACCGGCAGCGAATCGAGCGTTGGCTGGAGATACTGGCCGAGGGTGAGAAAATCGACGGAGTGGGCGAGGAGATCGGCGAAGACGTCGAGCAGCTCGTCGCGGGTCTCGCCGAGACCGAGCATCAGTCCGCTTTTCGTCTTCACCTCGGGCATGATCCGCTTCGCACGGGAGAGCAGCTCGAGCGTCCAGGGATAGCGGCTCTTGCGGCCTCGGACCTCGCGGTAGAGCCGCGGCACCGTCTCGGTGTTGTGGTTGAAGACATCCGGCCGCGATTCCATCACCACACCAAGCGCCCCATCCTTGTCGAGGAAGTCGGGGACGAGGACCTCGATCTTCGCGCCGGTCGCGGCACGGACGGCGTCGACTGTGCGGCGGAAATGGTCGGCGCCGCCGTCGGGGAGATCGTCGCGGGTGACGCTCGTGATCACGACATGCTCGAGCCCGAGCCGCCGGGCCGCCTCTGCGACACGCTCGGGCTCGTCGAGCTCGAGGGCCTCCGTCTTGCCGCGGGGCACGGAGCAGAATCCGCAGGGGCGGGTACAGACGTTGCCGAGGATCATGAACGTGGCCGTCCGCGACGACCAGCACTCGAGCCGGTTGGGGCACTTCGCCGAGGAGCAGACCGTCTCCAAGCCGAGTTCGGCGATCAGGCCGGCCGTCTCGCCATGCCCACCGCCCGGCGCCAGATTCTGCCGCAGCCAGGGGGGGAGGCGACGGCCGGCAGGAAAGGCCGTCGGAGGCGTCGCGCACGACGGCGCCGCTGCCGGGGCGGTATCGACGATGGTCAACGGAGCGAATGGCGATCCTCGGTCATCCGACACGGCTGAAGACCTCCCTGGAATCGCCACCGGCTCTCACCGGCAGCGGGAACCCCGATTGGATGTGGGACGCGGGGAAAGCATAGGCATCGACGACCTGCTCGACGAGCGCCGCCCGCGCGTCCTGCAGGCGGACACGGCGCTGCACATCGGCCTCGACGCAGCTCATCGCGACGGCGCCACGTGGGCTGCCGGTGGCCATGCGGATGCGGTGGGCGATGTCGGCCGTGGCATCGACGTCGGCGGTGCGGGTGACGTTGAGCCAGGCGCCATGGCTGACGACTCCGCGGCGGACGGCGATCCCCACCGCCGCGAGCAGGCCGGTGCGCCCGAAGACCCCGTGGCAGCGGGAATCGCGGGCGGCGCCGCAGCGGAGACGGCGGATCGCCCCCTCCAAGCCGGTTTCCATCCGCTCGATGCAGCCACCGACGTCGTGGCGGGTGAGGCCGAGATCCTCGAGCGTGGCGAAGAGGGCGACATGGATCTGCCCCGGGCCATGGAGGATCGCGCCACCACCGCGGCCGAGAAAACGGACCCCGAGGCGGCGGCGGGAGAGTTCTTCGTCGGTCAGGTCGACGTCGCGGCGTGACCCGAGCCGGCCGATCGTGATCGACCGCTCGAGCTCGCAGAGCACGAGTGTCGGCGGGCGTCCGCCCGGTTCCGAGACATCCCAGGCGAGGCGTTCGCCCATGGCGGCCCAGGCATCGAGGCCGATCGGGCCGGCGAGCCATACCGACACCCCCCGCCGGGCGGGACGGCCGGAGGATGGCTCGGAGTGGCTCTTCGACGGCGTGGGGCTCATGGAGACTTTCTAGCAGCCAGCCCGGCGCCATCGCTACCCGGTTGCGGCGTCGTGCCGCGGGCCACCGCTCACTTCCCCTCGCCGAGCGGACGGATGCGGAGGTTGCGGTAGCGGATCGTCCCCACGAGGCCGCCGTGGATCTGCAGCGCGATCATTCCCTTCCCGGCAATGGCGTCGTCTGGCTCGATCCAGTCGACGGTCTCGACGCCGTTGAGTTCGAGGCGGATCCGCTTTCCCTCCGCTCGGATCCGATACGAATGCCAGCCATCGATCCCACCGGCAAGCGCCGCCGCGACCATCCGTTCGGCGGGAACTGCCAGGAGCGTGTTGCGACGGCTCTCGTCGTAGAGGGCGCCGAAATAGCCGGGGCCAATGTCGGCCTGATAGCCGCTCACCTCATGGTGATTCGGGATCCGCACCGAGCGGAATTGGACACCGGCGTTGGCACCCTCCTTGGCATCGAGCTTGTATTCGAGTCGCAGCTCGAAATCGCCATACTCCCGCGCAGTGGCAAGAAACTCGTTCCGCGGCGCGGCGGATTCGGGAGAGCCGGCCACGATGTCGCCATTCTCGATCCGCCAGGTGGAGTCAAAGTCTCCCCCCCACCCGGCGAAAGTCTTGCCGTCGAAGAGCGGCTCGAAGCCTGACTCATCGGCCCGGGCCGCCGCGGCAACGAGGGCCCACAGGACGAGGATCCCCCTGATGGTCCGGGGGAGAATCGCGACCGCGGATGGGAGGGCCATGACGGGACTCCGGGAAGGAAACGGTGGAAAGCGGGTGCGGTGATGATCAGGTGGCCGGGCGCGGCTCGAGCGCCGTCCGCAGATCGGCCCAGGCCAGCGGCAACCACGGGACCGCATCGGGGAGCGTGACGAGCGGCCGATGGGGCTGGCCATCATTGCCAACGTTCTCGAGTTCACGGTCGACGGTGCTCCCGAGACGGTCGAGCCAGTCGGGGATTTCCACCCCCGAACCGCCCGCCACGCCGATGAACCCCACCGCCCGCTCCTCAAAGCGGGCCCCGGCGCCGACAGGATCGCCGCTGACGAGTTCGCGGACGGCCGGCTCGACGAGGGCCTCGAGATCATCCTGCTCAAGCACGGCGGTGAACGGCCGACGCACCCGGTCGGCGATGCAGGCTAGCCGCACGCCCCATTGGGTCTCGAGCTTCGTGAGTTTGTCGGTGATCTCCGACGCAGTGTCGGCGGTCTCCTCGTGCATCCGTCCGCGCCACGCCGCGGCGGCCTCGGGCACCCCGGTCCGCGCGAGAACGCGGTGAGCCATGTTCACCGGCCGGAGGGTCCAGGCGATCCGCTCGTATTCGGCCTTGATGCGGAGAAAATCGAGGAGGATGTGCAGGCACTCACCCCGATCCGACTGCGTGGTGGTGGAATTCCAGTCACGGTACTCGGCATGGTTCTCGGCGATGCACTCGAGCGCCAGCCGCATCCGTGCGGCGGCCTGCTTCGTCGACAGCTCGCCGCCCGAGAGCGCCTCGATGAGCCGGCGCGGGCGGAGCGGGCCGCGTGTATCGGCAGGCTCGTTGCCATGGCGCTCGACCTGCTCGTCGAGCCAGCGGCGGACGCCTCCACGAAGAATTCCGCGGAGCGAGGGAGGCGCGAGGAGGTGCTGGGTGAACAGGCCGGCGCCGTAACGCTCGATGAATTCCTGCAGGGCGGCGAAGGCGCGCGGATCACGGACCCGCTCGAGGACGGAGAGCCGCAGCTGGCGGGCGTGTGTCATCCAGGTGTCGAGGAGACGGGGCACGAGGAGAGAGAGTCCCTCGAGGATCCGCTCGGTGACGATCGGCGCTGGAGGAGACTGGCCGTCATCACTGCGGGCACTGACGACGATCCGCTCCACGAGCGCCGACGCAGCGGCTTCGAAGACCCGATCAAACTCGCTGACGCTCGCGGCCCCCTGCGGACGACGGCTCTCGAGTGCCTTGGCGAGGTGGACCACCGCCGACGTCTCGGCGACGAGCCCCACCCTCGGCAGACACCCTGCGAGCCGCTCGAGAAGACGCTCACGGGCTCGGGCCCGGACGATCCGGTCGGGCCGGCCACCGCGGGAGAGGGGCACATAGAGGACAGGTTGGCCGACGAGCCGGCCACGGACGACATCGAGCCATTGCCGCGAGTGATCGGCATCGCCAGCCAGGAGCGCAGCGAGCAATCTCCCCACCGCTCCCTTGGACGCGGCCTTGGCACCGGAGGACGGCCTCCGCGGCGGGCGGCCGACATGAAGGCGGGCCGAGAGCATCCAGAGCGTCTCGGTGGCCTGCACCGCCGCGTCGACGAGTCGTTCGGCAGCGGCGTCCCGCTGCCAGCGGAGACGGTCGTATTCCGAAGGGGGCATGCCAGGGGGGGGCCCCGGATCGGCGCCGGCGATCGCGCCTGCCGCGCGGACCATCGTGCGCCGCAGCCGACGGAGATGGTGGCGCCATCCCTTCACCGAATCGATCTCGGCATCGGTGGGTGTGGACCGGTCGGCCACGTCGGCTGCCGAGAGCGTCGTCACGGCATGACGGAGGAGGCGGAAGAGGCTGCCGAGAAACTCCGCGGCATGCTCCACCTCGCCGACCCCCCCCACTGCCGTCCCTCCGGCCCCTTCGACGTCGAGCATGCCGTCGTCGACACCGTCATCGGTCGAGTCGTGCCAGACCATCGATTCATACGCCGCCGCGACGCTCTCCTCGCTTCCGGGGCTGTCATCATCGGCATCCTCTCCCGCCACGTCGTCGTCGCGATTCGAGCGACGACGCGAGCCGGTCTCGGGCCGCTGGGCGAATCGCTCGATGCACTCGGCCACACCGGAGGTGTTGGCCTCGACCAGTTCGAGGAAGCGGCGGACACGGTTGCGACCGGCCGGCGTGCGGTCGACGACGGCCAGTGCCAGCCATTTGGTCGCCGACGAGAGCCACACCGCACCGAGTCGCTCCACCTCGACCCCCTCGAGAAGCGAAGCCCAGTGGACAAGCAGCCCCATCGCCCCGTCGAGATCCCCTTCGCGGAGGAGCGCCTCGGCGGCGTGGGAATGACTCCGTGGGGAAGAGAACTCGGCAACCTCATTGCGCCAGAATCCCGGCGCGGGGGGCAAGGGGGCGGTCTCGCGGCGACGGCCGAGCGCTCCGATCACCTCGCGTGAGGAAACAAGCATCTCCCGACCGGAAAGATGGGGCACGCCGCTGACGGTGGTGGTGGCGTGACGATCCCACCAGCCGGCGAGTTTCTCGCAGGCGGCGCCGGCGCGGGCGGCCAGCGCCGGGGGGCCCTCGACACTCGCGGCCCGCCAGGCAGCGGCATAGCCGTCGAGGATCGAGGCCACCGTCGCCACCAGATCGTCGACGCGCGGGTCGGGCAGGCTCTCCCCTCCCGGTTCGTGGAGCGGAAACTGCCCGGAGAGGCCGAGGATGTTCCACGGATCGACCGCCGCCCCACACCCCACGGCGTGGAAGAGGAGATCGGTGGCGGCATCGAGTGCATCGAGGGCCGCTGCCGCTCCGCCGCCCAGGGTGCCCCCATCGCTGCCGCGGCGGACCGCGGCTTGGGCGGCGACCACACGGCTGGTGATCCGGGCGAACATCCGTGCTGACGCCGCCGGGACGAGCGCCGCCATCCGTTCCGCCCCCTCGGCCCGCCCCAGGCGGGAGAAGACCCCTGCTAGGGCCACCGCCTCCACCTGACGGGCACGGCGACCGGCGAGGAGCGAATTGATGTGACGGCGCACCCCGCCGAAGGGTTGGCGGAGCCGGCCGATTTCGTCGTCGAGACGCTGGCGGTGATCCGGATCGAGGCGGGTGAGCATCCAGCGGTAGAACTCGTCCCGGTAGCCGGCGATCCGCGGAAGGAGTTCGGAGAGGGGTGCGGCCGCCTGATGGGCCCCCGGGCCATGTCCCGAGAGCCCCGACGCCATCAGCATCACGCCGGCGAGCACCGCCGCCGACTCCAGCCGGAGTTGTGCATTCCGTGGATCGCTCTTCGACTCCCCCCCCGCGGCCGTGTCGGGCCAGGAGAGGATTCCGTCGAGGGTCGCCTGTTGCACGACCATCCGCCGGTAGCGGCCACGTTCGTCGATCCGCGCCGGATCCCAGAGGCCGAAGAGGTAGTTGGGTCGGCTCGCGGCCGGATGGAGAAAGTCGAATGCACGGGGGTCGATCGCGAGTTCCTCGAGGGCCTCGAGGTCGAAGTCGGCCTGGCGGAGGAGCCCCTCCGGGGCGGCCTGGAGGATCTCCACGGCACGCGCGGTGAGGTCGTGGTAGCAGCCGTGCGCGGCGCCCACACCGGCGATCCACAGCGGCACCGGACGGACGCGTTCGTGGGGGTAGGGCTCGGAGAGCCGGCCATTCTCGAGCACGGCCACCGGCCGCCAGCCGACGTAGTCGTTGAGCCTCTGGATCGCCTCGTCAACCACTCCCGGCGACGACGGCCCACCGGCGGCAAGCAGCGCCTGCGCGGCGGCGATGACGAAGAATGGGCGTTCGATCGCCCCGCCGGGCTGATGTTCGAGGAGATCGGCGTGAAACCGGCGGTAGCCGGGGAGGAGCTCGTCGAAGAGGATCCGCAGCGCCTCCCGGGCCTGGCTCGAATCACGGAAAGCAGGCTCTGTCGATTCGAGCGCGGCGAGCCTCGACCGCAGGTCGGCCGCCACCCGGCCGGCGCTGTCGGGGTGCTCCCCATCCGCCTCGACCGCGGCAAACAGGTCGGAGAATGCCCGCCACACCGCCGGGTCGAAGGCACCCGACGAGAAATTGAGATAGCCGAGTACCAACGCCGCAGCATCGGCGGGGCGGGGTGGTTTGGAATCCCTCGTCATCGACAGCATCTTCCTCGGGCCGACTCTCTCGGGCCGACTTCCGGCCCGGGGCCGGTCGGAACAGGCCATCGTAACACCCTTGGCAGCCGCCGTGGGACCGATCCAGGGGGGAGGATCGGAGCCCCGTCCATCCGCTGCAATCCCTGCGATCGGCACGATCGCGGCGTCCTTCCCCAGGCTGTGCGGCCCGTTGTGCCGGCACGAGCAACCGGCCCTGATCCCGGGGGTATTGTTGCCATGAGTCGTTTTTCCGGGGTGGTGGTCTGTCTTGGAGTCCGCTGCGATGCGTCGTCTTTCCTTCCTCCATTCGTTCCGCGTGCCGGCCGTGCTGTCCGCCATGGCGATCCTGTCGGCCACGGTCACGCTCCCGTCCCCCGTCCTCGCCGGAGAGATTTGCGGCACGCTCGCCGACGAACTGACGGCGGAGCGGGCGGGGCTCGAACTGGAGTGGATGGTCTCGCTACCGATCGACCACACCCAGGGGGGGATCGAGCATGTGGTGATCGACGACGACCTGATCATCGTGCAGGCGGGCGATGGTGGCGTGCATGCGATCCACACAGGCCCCGTCACCCCGGATGGACGCTGCAATCCCCAGGTGATCTGGTCGACCCACCTCGGCTCACCCGGACAACCGATCGTCACGGCGTCGGTCGGGCCTGAACTGGTGATGGTGCCGCGCGGCAACGAACTCTATGCCCTGGAGCGGACCACCGGCCAGATCCGCTGGCAGCAGCATCTTGAGCAGTCGCCGATCGCCGCCGGCGCGGCGGTGGGCGAGTGGGTCTACCAGCCGCAGGGATCGGCGACGGTGCTTCGCGTGCCGGCCAACCCCTGGCGTGACACCGGCATCGGCCCGACGTCGGTGGCAGCCCGCACCGGCGGGCGGACCACCGGCAGGAGCAACGCGACATCCGCCGCTGAGTCCGCCGCCAAGACCGGGAAGGGGAAGCCGGTCTCAACGCTCACATCGGCCGAAAAGCGGGCCCGGATGGACGCCACGGAAGACCTCAAGCCACTCGCTTTCAATGGCGGCGGGATCATCGAACGCGCCATGATCCCCTTCGGCACCGGTGTCCTCTGGACGGCACGCGACGGCACGATCATCTCGATGCAACAGGGGGACCGGGACTGGCAGCGGGAGGAGTTCTACCTCGACAGCCCACAGGCCGGTCCGATTGCCACGCGTGGCACATCGATCTTCGCCACGACCGTCAACCGCGACCTCGCCCGCATCGACTCGCTCAACGCCGGCTCCGAGCTCCGTCTGGCCTGGCGCGTGCTCCTCGACGGCCAGCCGGAAGAGGACGGGCCGTTCGTGGTGGGGGATCGGATCATCGTTTCGCTCGGTGAAAAGGGGCTGCGTTGCTATTCGACCGAGACCGGCGATCTCCTCTGGGCCAACTGCTGCCCGGGCGAGATCCTCGCCGTGATGGGAGACCGAATCTGGATCCGTGACCGCACAAGCCATCTTTCGTCGATCGACCTGGCCAGCGGTGAGCCGCTCAAGGCATACTGCTTCGGCCCCTTCGGGCGTCTGGTCGTGAATCGGCAGACCGACCGGCTCATCCTCGCCACCGATTCCGGCACGCTGGTTGCCCTGAAGGCCAGGGGAGCCGGGGCACCGAAGGCCTGGAGTGATCTCCAGCCGCTCCCGGAACCGGAAGCGGCGCCGGCCCGGCCGGCCCCGCGGCCCAATCCCCCCGAGCACCTCCGTGGCAACGCCTTCGACGACGAGCCGGCGGAGGCCCCGGCCGACGAGGTCGACGGCGAACCGATGGACGACGCCCCCACCGGAGCCGACTTCGACGCCGACGCCGACCCGGGCATGGATGACGAGCCCCCGGCCGACGACACCAGCGGTGAAGACCCCTTCAACGCCCGCGATTCCTGAGCGTTTCGGGCCCCTCATCGCCCCCGCAGGGTCGACATCGGCACGCGGGTCTTTGGATCCTGCCGCCAGCTTGCCGCCAGCAGGGCGTACAGTTCGGCATCGTGGCGCACGAGTCGGTGCGGATCCTGGAAGAAGCACTCGCTCGCCACGGCGAAAAACTCCACCGGGCTCTCCGCCGCATAGTCGTCGAGCGCCACCGTCCGCCCCTCGTCGAGCGCTTCTTCATA
>CANGIH010000020.1 GCA_947453875.1 Planctomycetaceae bacterium
CGACCGCGGCGGCGGCGGTGGTGTTGGCGCCGGAGGGATCGAGAAGCACGCCGACCCGTACCGGACCGAAGAACGTCTTTCGCACCTTCGCGAAGACCGCCTCGGCGGCCGGCACGTCGCTGCCGCCGATGAAGATCGCCGTCGAGGCGAGATCGGCGCCGCCGCGGGTGAACATCGCGCCGTGGACCAAGGGCACGACCGAGTCGACGGAAACCCCGCCATGGCGGAGGAGGACGTCGGCGCCGGCATCGACGGCCACCACGGCGTCAAACGTGCTCGGCTGCGGGTCGGTGTCGAGCTGGAGGAGGATCCGGGCGGGCATGGAAAGTCGCTCCGTCAAGAAACGAAAAGGGGGAAAACGACGACGCCCGTGGCGCGGGAGGCCGCGCCACGGGCGAACGAATCATCGTGAAAAGGGCCCTGATCAGAAGCCGCGGAACGGATGGACCGAATCGCGCTTCGCCACCATCTCGGCAGCCGTCGGCTTGCCCTGCATCGCGTTGGCGATCGCCATCTTCGTGGCGTTGTAGTTGTAGGTGTAGATCTTCTTGTCGTCGGCAGCCTGCCAGTGGATGAACACGCCACAGACGATGACGAGGTTTTCCGCATCCCGCTCAGGAATCACACCGTCAGCCACGCTGTCGGCGACTGCCTTGGCGACCGCGGCCTGGGCAGGGCCGAACATCTGCACGGCCTGCTTCGCACCCTTGATCGTCACCTTCGTGATCATGACGGTCGCCGGCTTGACGGCCACGTTCGGCGTCAGCACCGCGAGGAGGTTGGAGTGGCCCTCGCTCTGACGGGCCAGTGCGTTGGCGAAAGCCACGCCCACCGGACCATCCTTGCTCCCGATCAGCAGATCGATGTGGGCGATCTCGTTGCCATCACCGTCGAGCGCCTCACCAATGAACATCGACATCTCATTCTCCTCGTGTAGTGAACGCCCTCCCCGCGGTGGGGAGGAATGCCCGACGTCGTGGGCCGGGCCCAGACATCCAGGTCTTTCCATCCAGAACCGATCCAGAACCGATCCAGAACGCGTGTCGGCATCCCGGCCTTGGGATGCCCGCCCGAAGGCAGGCCCGACTCCAGGCGACACCCCCGCCCCCAGCGTCCCATGGCCAGGTCCGGGAGGATCGGGAGAATACCATGTACCCCCGCACCGGCAACAAACCCGCCTGCCGCCGCCGGCACGGGCCCTCCCCCGACGTCACCGGCATCGCATCCCATGGCTTCCGTGACTCCCCACTCCCAGACCGGCCCGGGCCCGGAGGAGGATCCCCGAGCAGGGGTCGGGTCCCCGGATCCGTCGCTGGTGATCATCGGCGCGAGCGCCCGGGCATGGGCGGCATCCGCCCGCCGCGCCGGTATCACGATCCACGCCGCCGACCTCTTCGCCGACCGCGATCTGCTCAGCCTGGGGGAAGCGATCGCGATTCCGGTCGCCGAGTATCCCTTGGGGTTCATTCCCGTCGTCGCTGGCTTTCCGCCGGGGCCCTGGTGCTACACCGGCGCCATCGAAAATCATCCCGACCTGATCGATGCGATCGCCGCCCGTCGACCGTTGGCTGGCAACGGCGGTGCTGCCGTACGTCGGGTTCGCTCCCACTCGCACCTCGCCAGGGTCCTCGCCGACGCCGGGCTCCGCTTTCCCTCAACCCAGACCTCACCAGTAGGCCTCCCTACCGACGGCAGCTGGCTCACCAAACCCGCAGCCAGTGCCGGTGGCCGTGGAATTGCCCCGTGGCGCGGAGGCAACCCACGGGGCGATTCGGTGGAGGGCGACGGAGGGCGCGTCTGGCAGCAACGCATCGACGGCACACCGGTCGCCGCATCGTTCCTCCTCGGGAGTGGGAAATCACGATTCCTGGGCGCGAGCCGGCAGCTCTCCGGCGTCGCCGCTTGGCATGCCAAGCCGTTCGCCTACTGCGGATCGATCGACCTGCCGCCCGATGAAGTCGCCGACCGCCAACGCGAGGCTTGGGAGCGAATCGGCAGCATGCTCGAGCGCGAATTCGGACTTCTCGGAGCCGTGGGGGTCGACGCGATGGTGACCTCCGCCGGGGAACTGGTCGTGATCGAGATCAATCCCCGCCCCACCGCTTCGATGGAGCTCGTCGAGCGGAGAACCGGCATGTCGATCGCGGCCCGTCATCTCGCCACCCACCAGGAGCCCACGCCGGGCGTACGCTCGCGATGCTCATTCCCGCCGAGCGGCGGCGCGTGGGCCAAGGGAATTCTCAGAGCGGGGGGCGAGTTGCACATCGATCCGCGAGTCGATGCGTTGCTCAGCGATCTCGACGGACGGTGGACGCGCCATGACCACTGGCCAGCGCTCGCCGATCTCCCCCGATGCGGGACGCTCATCCCGGCCGGGTCGCCGTTGCTGACCGTGTTTGCCGTGGCGGACAATCCGCCAACGGCCAGTCGGCTGCTCGCGGAGCGCGCCGCCATCGTCGATCGCTCGCTCCGTGCCGTCGTCAGCTGACCAGAACGTTCACCCGGCCATCCGCCGCGGCATCACTTCGGCGGCAGCCTCTGCGGAGAGGAATTGCATCAGGTACGCATCCTCGGTGGTGTCCTCGTAGAAGTCCTTGAGCACCGTGATGGCACGGTAGCCGAGGGAGCGGAAGAAGAGTTGGGCGGGGAGATTCCGCTCGCGGACTTCGAGGAGGATCCGGTCACGTCGCTCAACGCTGAGCTTGGAAAACAGCTTCCCCATCATCTGCGCGCCGACACCGAGACGCCGGTGCGAGCGGCGCACGGCGAAATTCAGGACGTGCAACCGTGTGCGGTGGAGTTCGTAGATCATGAAGCCCACGACCGAGTCGCCGACCTCAGCCACCATGCCGATGCAGTTCCGTTGCCGCAGGCAACGAGTGAAGTCCTCGTCGGCCCAGGGGAATTCGAAGGCCTCCTGCTCGATCTCCAGGACCTCCGACATGTCGCGGCGGATCATCCAGCGCAGTTGGATCCGGAGCCGTTCGCCTTCCGTGGTCGCCACGTGTCGTCACTCCATCAGGTAGCGGGGTCTTGTGGGGGGCGAACCGTAGCAGTTGACCGAGCCGGAGCCAAGACGGTTCAGCCCGGTCGCCAGGGCGATGTGAAGCTGTCTTGACCCCCTTCCCGGAACGCTCCTACCCTCCCACCCCGAATCTGTCCGCTCCGAGTGCCGGCCGACTGCGGCGCTCGCCCGATCCGTTCGGGCCCATCCCAGGTGACGAGGGTGCCCCATGACCAGCCCGCGCCGCTTCCCCACCACCCTGTTTCCCACCATTACAGGCCGCACCGCCGCACGCTCGACGCGCAGCGTGAACGGCATGACATGCCTGGCGGCCGTGGCGATCGCGGCGTTGATGGCCGGCTGCGCCGGACCGGCCATCCGCAGCCAGAGTCCGGAGGTGGCGGCCCTGATGGGCATGGAGTCGGACATCCGTCTCGTCGGCGACTATGCCGGTCCCTGGGGCATCAACCCGCAGCGGATCGAACGGGCGGCGCTTGTCACCGGCCTCCCGGGCACCGGGAGCGATCCGCCGCCGGGCACGCAGCGGGCCCTCCTCATGGCCGACATGCAGGCCCGTGGCGTGGTCGAGCCGAACAAACTCCTGGCATCGCCCACCACCTCGCTGGTCTGGGTCCACGGCTACCTCCCCCCGGGGGTGCGCAAGGGCGATCGTTTTGACGTCATGATCGAGGTGCCCGCCGACAACGAAACGACAAGCCTCGCCAGCGGCTGGCTGATGGAAACGCGGCTCGCAGAGATGGCGGTCCTCGGGCACAAGGTCCGTGACGGCCATGTCAATGGGATCGCGGAGGGGCCGCTGTTGGTCGACCCCGTGTCGGGAGGGACACTCGACTCCAAATCAAAGCTGCGTGCCCGCGTGCCGGGCGGTGGCGTGTCGCTGACGACGCGTTCGATCGGGCTCATCGTCCATCCCGAACACCGCTCGATCGCCCTCTCGAAGCGGATCGGCGACACGATCAATCGCCGCTTTCATGCCGTCATCAAGGGGACGAAGCGGGGCGTCGCCACGCCGAAAACGGAGCGGTTCATCGATCTTGAGATCCCCGCCCCCTACAGCCACAATCTCGCTCGCTACATCCGCGTTGTCCGGGCCATCGCCGTGGTTGAGCCTCCCGCCGGCCGGCACGCACGCATGGAGCTGCTCGCCAGCCAATTGGCCGATCCGGTCACCGCCCCGATGGCGGCGATCAAACTCGAGGCGATCGGTCGCGATGCGATCCCGATCCTCAAGAAGGGCCTCGACTCATCCGACGCCGAGATCCGCTTCGCTTCCGCCGAGGCGTTGGCCTACCTCGGCGAATCGTCTGCGGCGACGCGTCTGGCGGAGGCGGCCACGAACCTCCGCAGCGCCCGCCCTGCGGCACTCGCCGCGCTCCAGGTCCTCGATGACGCCAACGGCATCGATGCCCTCCAGTCGCTTCTCGCCAGTCCCAGTGCCGAGACGCGTTACGGGGCCTTCCGGGCTCTATGGAAGATTGATGCCTCCGCGCCCCTCGTGCGCGGCGAGCGGCTTGGCGACGCCTGCGCGCTGCATCTCCTCGACGTGGCCGGGCCTCCGCTGGTGCATGTGACGCGGACCACGCGACCGGAAATCGTCCTCTTCGGCACCGAGCACCCGGTCGATTCCGGCCTCCGTGCCGAGGCCGGCAGTTCCATCGTCGTGGTGGTCGACAAGGGCACTGCCACCGTCAATCGCTTCGTGGCCGGCGAACCCGACCGGATCGCCGAGATTCCCGCACGTGTCGACCAGATCGCCAGGGCGATCATCGATGTCGGCGGCACCTACCCCGACGTCGTCCAGTTTCTCCAGCAGGCCAGCGCCGCCCGCAGCCTCTCGAGTCGCCTGGCGTTCGACGCCATTCCGTCCGAATTCGACGGTCGCTCGACGATCCACGACGAGGCATCGTCGCGGAGCCGTGACGAGGAGGAGGAGAAGGAGACCGACGAGACGATCGACGAGGCCGACAAGACCGATGACACCGCCCGACAGGGTGGCGCACCGGGGGCGGCAGTGGCCGCCGGGGAGGGCCGCCCGGGCAGTTCCTCATGACCAGGCTCAAGGCGCTCGAACTGTTCGGCTTCAAGAGCTTCGCTGACCGGACCCGCTTCGAGTTCCTCGACGGCATCACCGTCGTCGTGGGGCCGAACGGCTCCGGAAAGTCGAACGTCGTCGACGCCATCAAATGGGTGCTCGGGGAGCAATCGGTGCGCAGCCTCCGCGGCCGCGACATGACCGACGTGATCTTTGCCGGCTCCGTCGCGCGTAAACCCCTCAACAGCGCCGAGACGACCCTCGTCTTCGACAACACGGCACGGCGACTTCCCGTCGAGTCGGATGAGGTCCAGATCGGGCGCCGTGTCTATCGCAGCGGCGAGAATGAATACCTGATCAATGGCGAAGTCTGCCGCCTTCGTGACATCCGCGAGCTGTTCAGCGGAACCGGCGCCGCCACCGAGGCGTACAGTGTCATCGAACAGGGGCGTGTCGACGCCTTGCTGGTCGCCTCCGGGAAGGATCGTCGAGCCGTCTTCGAGGAGGCGGCCGGGATCACGAAATTCCGCGCCCGGCGTACCGAGGCGCTCCGTCGCCTGGAGCGTGCCGAGCAAAACAGGCAACGTCTGGCCGACATCGTCGGGGAGGTCGCCGCCCGCCTCGAAACCGTCCGTCATCAGGCCGCCCGGGCCCGCCGGTGGCGTCAGATGACCGATCGCCTCCGCCGCCTCCGTCTCCTGGCGGCGCGGGAGGATCTGGCCGAGGTCGATGCGGCGGTGACCGCCGTTGATGACGCCCTCGCCGGGCTGCAGAGAGACCTCGCGGCCGCTGAGAGCGCATTCGAAGCCGCCAGCGGCCAGGCTGCATCCCGCGCTGCCGAGGAACAGGATCTCACACCGCAGGTCGAGCAACTCAGGGGACTCATGACCGCTGAACGGGAGCAGGCGGCGGCCGCCGCAGCCCGCCGCGAGCCGATCCGCCAGCGGGTGGCTGAATGGGAAGCGGAAGTATCCCGCGTCGAAGCGGAGGAACTCGACTCACTCCACCGACTCCGCAAGGCCACCGAAGCGGCTGCCGGGGCAACGACGCTGCGGGGGGCGATCGCGGCGGAGCTGTCCGAGATCGAGCGACGGCTGACGGAGTGCGAGCAGATCGCCGCCGGAAACCACACCGACGTCACCGAGGCACGAGGCCGACTCGACACGCTGGCACACCGTGCCGAGCAGGCCATGGACCAGCGGCAGCGACTCCTGCTCGAGGCCGATCGCGCCGACACCCGCCGCGATGACGCCCGCCGTCTTGCCGGCGAGCACCGCACCCGCATCGATGCGGCCCGCCGCCGGCTCAGCGCTGCCGACGAGGCCCTGGCACTCCGCGAGGGGAACGTCGATGCGCTCATGAGGAACCTCGACGCGACGACGGCCGATATCGCTGCGGCGGATTCGCAGGTGCGCGATCGCACCGGGGCCCTCGATGCCGGCTGGAGGGAACTTGCGGGATGGCAGGCGAAGCTCGAGGCCTGCCGCGAACGGAAGGGGCTCCTCGAGGAATTCGCCGGTCGCCACGAAGGGGTCGCGGAGGCGGCCCGCCGGTTGCTCGCCGATGGCACCGCCGACGCAGGTGGCGATGGAGCAGGCATCCTCGGCATCGTCGGGGAGTCGATCGACAGCCCGCTCGAATGGGCCGGGCTCGTCGACGTTGCCCTGGGTGCCGCCTCGCAGGATCTCGCTGTTGATTCGCTCGATACGTTCGTCGGCTGGCTCGATTCGTGGGCAGCGACCGACTCGGGCCGGGCGGCCCTCGCAGCCGGCGGACGAGTCGGCATCGTCTCGGGTGCGGAACTGCCGCCGGTCGCAGCGCTCGAACTGGAAGGCACCGCCGGCATCGTCGGCCGTCTCGACCGGCTCGTTTCCCCCGAATCAGCCGCGTGCCCCCAGGGGATCGTGCATCGGATGCTTTCCCGGGCATGGGTCGTCGAGAGCTTCGCCGATGCGTGCCGACTCGCCCCGCTCCACCCGACGGCGCTGTTCGTTGCCCGCGATGGCCGCAGCTGCGCGGGAGGGCGCATCGAGATCGGCACTGCCGCCGGCACCGCCGGCCTCGTCGCGCGGAGAGCCGAGCTCAAGGCCCTCGTCGAACGCCACGACGAACTCGTCCACCGCACCGAATCCCACGCCGCCACCGTCTCCACACTGCAGACCGATCTGGCCGCTGCCGGCCAGATTGTCCGCCAGCTGCAGGGGCGCAGGCAGCACGAGGCCGAAGGGGTCGCAGCCGCCAAGGCCGATGCCGCCCGGCTGCTGCGCGAGCAGGAATCGGCCCGCGATGCGCTGGCCTCAGCCGAGTCGGGCCTCGCCGAGGCCGACCGCCGGGTCGCCGATGTGGCGAAACTCCGTGAGGATCTCGGCGACCAACTGATCGCGGTCGAGACCGAGATAGCCGGGATCCGCCTTGAGCGCGAACGGACGGAACACTCGATCGCCACCATCGACCGCTCGCGGGGATCGATCTCCGAGGAGATCAACGGTTTGCGGATCGGCCTGGCCACCGGCCGGGAACGCCTGTCGCGCGCTGATCACGAAGTCAGTTCGCGTGCCTCAGAGACCGGCGAGCGGAGCCGAGCGGTGATCGCCTTTCGAGAGCGCACCGACACCACCCGCTTCCGTCTGGCCTCCTCGGAGCTCGAGCTCCTCGCGGCAGGTGCCCGCCAGGCCGAGGCGGCCTGGTCGGCGGAGCGGTCGGAGGAAGCGCTCGCCCGATTGGCTGGACGCCTGGCGATGATCCGCACCGCGGCAACCGCGGCCATAGCCGCTTCCGAATCGGCGCGGGCCGAGGCCACGCGGCTCGGCGAGCAGATTCATGCGCGCGCCCTGGAGGCGGGCGAGGCCCGTCACCGTCGGGTGCGGATCGTGGAGCGGATCCGCGACGAATACGACATTGATATCGAGGCGACTGACGTGATCACCGACGCGGCGGCCCCGACTGCCGCCGCCGATTCGACGGCGGAGGAGATCCCCACCGACCGGCCCGGCATCGATGCCGCCATCGAGGAACTGAAGCGCAAGCTCGCCTCGATGACCACCGTCAACCTCGAGGCACTCGCGGAATCGGAGCAGCTCGCCGAGCGGCTCTCCGGCCTCGAGGCCCAGCTGGCCGACGTGACCGGCGCCAAGCAGTCGATCGAGCAACTCATCGCCCGCATCGATGAAGAAAGCCGCCGACTTCTCGCGGAGACCATTGAAACCGTCCGGGGGCACTTCCGCTCGCTGTTCGAACGGGTCTTCGGGGGAGGTCAGGCCGACATCATCCTCGAGCCCGGGGTCGACGTCCTCGAAACCTCGGTCGAGATCGTGGCCCGCCCCCCGGGCAAGGAGCCTCGCAGCATCTCCCTCCTCTCCGGTGGCGAGAAGACGATGACCTGTGTCGCCCTGCTCCTGGCGATCTTCCGCTCCCGTCCCAGTCCGTTCTGTGTCCTCGACGAGGTCGATGCGGCACTCGATGAGGCCAACGTCGACCGCTTCGTCGGCGTGCTCCGGGAATTCAAGAACACCCAGATCATCGTCGTCACCCATCGCAAGGCGACCATGGCCGCCGCAAACACCCTGTACGGGGTGACGATGGAGGAGTCGGGGGTGTCCAAACGGGTGTCGGTGCGGTTCGAGGCCGCCGCCGCCACGGCTTCGGCTCCCTCCCGGGCGGCGGCCTGACCGATTCGGCGAAAGGCCGTTGCGACCCCGTTTTTCCCGGTGCGCCGCGATACCGGACCATCCGGTCCACCCGCTGTCACCGTCCCGTTCGCGAAGAACGGCTCAAGTCGCACCACGTGTCCATTCGATTTACCTCCTTGGACGGTCATACCGCGACCACGATTCCGGCTCGTCCGGATCGGGGCCCGCGGGATGAGGCAGGGGGGGATACCTGCGAGTCGTTGCTTCCGCCGGAAGCGCCCGTACAGGGCGACTCCGCGCTGGACAGCATCTTCCAGCCCCCCCGCGCTTTCATAGCCGGCCTTCGTGGGGCTCGACGACGCGGTCGTTCCCACGGCGACGGATCCGCGTCGGGGGGGCTGTGTCCCGCGCTCTCAGGGAGCGGGCTGGCCAGAGACGTTCCGGACACAAATAGTGCACATGGAGTTCACGTGATGAAGGTTTTCACGACAGGCCAGGTCGCCAAAATCTGTAAGGTCGCGCCGCGGACGGTGAGCAAGTGGTTCGATTCCGGTCGCCTCAAGGGCTATCGCATCCCTGGGAGCCAGGATCGCCGCATTCCCCGCGAATACCTGATCAAGTTCCTCAAAGAGCACGGCATGCCGTTGGGCGATCTCGAGGACGAGGCAATGGCCAAGGTGCTCCTCGTCGGCCAGGATCAGGTGCTGATCGAGAATCTCAAGAAGCATCTCCCGCTCGAACGCTCGTTCAAGATCCAGGTCGCCGCCAGCGGCTTCGAGGCGGGCATCCAGGCGGAGAGCTTCCACCCCGACTGCATCGTGGTCGATTATTCCATCGGCCGCATCGACGCCCAGCAGATCTGCCAGAATCTGCGTCGCAATTCCGAATACGCCGAGACGATCGTCATCGCCCTGCTTCCGGACGATGGATCACAGATCACGGTCGATCGGGCCCATGTCAACGAGAGCTTCAAGAAGCCCTTCGACGTGGCCCTGCTTGCTGAGCGTCTCCGCACGCTGATCGGTGCCCGCAAGGAACTGGTCTGACCTGATCTCGCTCGTCCGAACTCCATACACCGCGGGCCGGTGTGCCAAGGGGGGCACGCCGGCCCGCGGTCGTTTTCACGACTGGCCCCGCGGCTGGTATCCTCCCGGCATGGAAACCCATCCGCTCCGCATGATCGACGTCGGTGGCAAGCCAGTCAGCCCCCGTACGGCCCGGGCCTCAGGAAGGCTCCTGGCCGCGGCCGAGACGATCCGCCGGATCCGCACCGGCAGCCTCGAGAAGGGGGACGCGATCGCCGCCGCCCGATTGGCGGGGATCATGGCGGCCAAACGCACCGCTGACATGATCCCCCTGTGTCACCCCCTCCCCCTCGACTCGGTCGATGTCTTCATCGATTTCGACACGCCCGGGGAAGTCACGATCCATGCCACCGTCACCACCGTGGCCCGCACGGGGGTGGAGATGGAGGCGCTGCTGGCGGTCAGCGCCGCGGCGCTGACGCTCTACGACATGACCAAATCGATCGATCCGGGCATGGTGATCGACCGCATCCGCCTCGAAGAGAAGACCGGCGGGACGCGTGGCGATTGGAAGCGCCAGGCCGGCGTCACACCCTCCGGCAGCTGATTCCCCTGGCGGCCGCCCCAAGAACGCTCACTCGGCGCCGAGAATCTCGTCGACGAAGTCGCGGGCGTCCTTGAATTCGCGGTAAACACTTGCGAAGCGCACGTATGCCACCTGGTCGATGCTGCGGAGAAGATCCATCAAACGTTCACCGATCGCCCGACTGGGAACCTCGGTTTCGTACTGGTCGTAGCATTCCGCCTCGATCGCCGAGACGATCGCCTCGATGTCGGAGTCGGTCACCGGCCGTTTGCCACAGGCGATTGCCAGGCCGGACCGGATCTTGTCCCGATCGAAGGGCTCACGGACGCCATCCTTCTTGACCACCGAGAGCGACTGTCGTTCGACACGTTCGTAGGTCGTGAATCGACGGCGGCAGGAGAGGCACTCCCGGCGGCGGCGGATGTTTGCACCATCATCGATCGAGCGCGAATCGATGACGCGGTCATTGTCGAGGCGGCAAAATGGACAGCGCATGCATGGTCCTTCCTGACCGTCAGGCCGGTGGCTCGGCCCCGGAGGATCCGTCCCCCGGCCCGGATCCCATCGGCGCCGGCTCCACCACAGACAGCGATCCCCCTGCCTGGGCGGCGGCGGAGGGTTTGGCGTGGGCGGCGAGCTTCCAGTCACGCCGCTGCCTCGAACTGGGAATATCCATCGCCTTGCGGTATTTCGTCACCGTCCGACGGGCCACGGTGATTCCCCGTTTCGCCAGTTCGTCGACCAGATCGTCGTCGCTGTGGGGGGCATCCTTCGGCTCAGAATGGATGATCTCCTGGAGTTTGATCCGCACCGTATCCCAGGCCACCTCGTCGCCATCGGCGCTTACCGTCCCACCGACGAAAAACCGGCGGAGGGCGAACAGGCCACGTGGCGTCTGGAGCCACTTGTCATCGACGGCCCGACTGACGGTCGTGACGTGCATGCCGATGCGGTCGGCGATCTGCTGCATCTTCAGCGGCTCGATCGCCTCGGGGCCGTCGATCAGAAACCGCGTCTGGTGATCGACGATCGCCTGCGACGTCTTGAGGAGCGTGCTCCGCCGCTGCTCGATCGCCTCGATCAGCCACTGGGCGGAGTTGATCTTCCGTTTGATGTATTCACGGGTCTCGAGGGAGGTTTCCGGCGAAGAGAGCATCTCCCGGTAGATGGGGCTGATCCGCAGGTTGGGAAGGTCGTCCTCCTCCAACCGCACCTTCCAGGATCCATCGGCCTGGAGTTCGACATGGACGTCGGGCTTCACCACCGGCACGTACGGGACGGTGAACCTCGCCCCCGGCTTCGGCTGGAGCGAGTGGAGGTCATGCCGGAGGTCCTCGATCTGCTCGATCGTGAAGCCGGTCTTCTTGGCAATCAGCGGCAGGCGGTTGGCCGCCAGATCCTCGAGATGGTCCGACACGAGCCGGCGGAGTTGGCGGGCGTGCGGCATCTCCGAGCGGATCTGGAGGAGGAGGCACTCCTTCAGATCGCGGGCCCCGACTCCGGCCGGCTCCATTCCCTGCACAACGTCGAGAGCCCGGCGGAGTCCAGCCACCTGCGCCTTCCAGGGGTCAGAATCGCGGGGCGCCTCGACGTCGACGAGCTCCTCCAGCGGCATCGGCAGGTAACCGTTGGGATCGAGGTTGTAGATCACCTTCTCCGCACCGAGGCGGACATCGGTGCTGATGTCGTAGTTCGAGAGTTGTTCGTGGAGATGGTGAAAGAGGGTCTCGGGCCGCTCTTCCATGTTCGCCATGGCGTCGAGATAGCGGTCGGAGGCGTCGTCGACCCGGCCCGACGAAGGGCGGCTGCGGTCGTCGTCCGACTCGGGATACTCGCTCGACCAGTCGTACGAACGTTCGAAGTCGGCCTGATTGGCATGATCCTGGTCGACCACGAGGGGACGCTCGTCCACAGTCCTCTCAGGGGCCGGATCAGAGGCATCCGGGGCGGCTACCCTGACCTGGGTCTCGCTCCCTTCACCCGCAAAGCCGTCGGCGGAGAGACCATCGCCGCTTGGCTCGTCCACCTCGAGCGTCTCGTTGTTCTGGATCTCCTGCTCGATTCGTTCCTCAAGGGCCATCATCGGGAGCTGCAGGATCTCCATCGACTGGATCATGCGGGGCGCAAGCACCTGCTTTTGCGCCATCCGCATTTCCTGGCCGAACGACATCCGCATGATTCATCCTTCGACTGGCACGACCCGAGCCGGCATCCCCGCAGGATCCCGCGGCGACGACATCCCATCAGAATACCCGTTTCCCGGCGAATTGGATCCTCCATCTGATGGGGACCGCGAAACCGCCCCCCCGCCGCAGTCTCCGCAGCCGATGGCCGCTCCGCCTCAGAGCTTCCGGCGACCGGCGATCGCGTCGGCGAGCATGTCGCGATTGGCCTGCTCGAGGGAGGCCCCCACGGTGAGTCCCCGGGCGAGGCGGGTGATCTCGACCGGCAGGCCCTCGATCCGCTGCGACACCACCAGCGCCGTCGCATCCCCTTCGACGTTCGGCGTGGTGGCCATGATCACTTCCCGGATCTCCCCTCGCTTCACCCGGGCCACGAGCGCGTCGAGCGTGAGCGACTCCGGGCCGCTCCCCTCGAGCGGTGCCACGCGCCCCTGAAGCACGTGATAGAGGCCACGGTAGGCCCCTGCCTGTTCGAGCGCGAGAAGATCACGAACCTGCTCGACGACGCACAGCAGGGTGCGGTCGCGGCGCGGGTCGCGGCAGACGTCGCACTCCTCCCCCTCGGCAAGATTGAAGCAGGTCCGGCAGGGACGAAGATTCTCTTTCACGGCCCGAATCGCGGCGGCGAAAGCCAGGGCCTCCGCAGTCGGCATCCGAAGGACATGATAGGCGAGTCGCTCGGCCGACTTCCGGCCGATCCCCGGCAATTCCGCGAAACAGTCGATGAGCGTGGCGATGACGCCACCTTCGCCCGCCATGATTTCCTCCGTGACTCAGTCTGCTTCAACGCCATCGGGGAGCGGCGGACCATCGTCGGCCGTGGTGTCGACCACCGGCGAGACCGCGGCCACCGGCCGCGCCCGCCCCGGTTCGACTTTGCGAATCGCGGCGTCGAACAGGCTCCGGGCATGGGCCACGAGGGGATGCTCCATCGTCTCGCGGAGCAG
>CANGIH010000021.1 GCA_947453875.1 Planctomycetaceae bacterium
CGGGCCTGAAGTCACGCTCGAACTCGGTCAGCGGCTCGGTGGCGGCTACCTCATCCATGTCGACGGCGTGACGGCCGTCCTCCTCCCGTTCGTGGCGCTTGTCGAACTGGCGATCGTGATGATGGCCCCGAAGCGCTTCCTCGACGGCCCGGCGACCGCCCGGATCCTGCTCGGTGCGGCCACCACGCTCGCCCTCTTCTCCACCGCCCATCCGCTCGTCCTGATCCTCGCCTGGGTGGTGACGGCGCTGCCCACCTGGTGGAGCACGCGCGCGACGCCGGGGGGGCAGGTGGCGGCGCGGGTGTACGCGATCACGATGTCGTTCTCCGTGGCCTGCATGGCGATCGGCACGCTGATGATGATCGCCGATCCGCCTTGGGAGGCCGGTGGAGGGGCCGTCGGCGCCTCGGGCGGCTGGCTTGTGGCCCTGGCGGTGCTCGCGAGGAAGGGGATCGTCCCGTTCCATTCCTGGTATCCGGCCCTGTTTCGTGGTGCGCCGATGTCGACGGCGCTGGCCGCCACGATGCCGCAGGTCGCCTCCTACACGGCCGTGCGGCTGTTCTTCGGCCACGCCGACCATGGCGACGGCGTTGGGGCGGAGCTGGTAGTCCTCTCGCAACTCGCGCTCGTGACGGCCACGTACGGGGCGGCGCTGGCACTGGTGCAGCGTGATCTCCGCGGGCTCATCGGCACGCTGGCGATGAGCCAGTCGGCGCTCGTCCTGGCGGGCCTCGCCGGCAAGCTGCCGATGGAGCTCAATGGGGCCTTCTGCACCTGGATCTCGAGTGGGCTTGCGCTGACGGGCCTGGGGCTCGTTGGTTGGGCGCTCGAGAGCCGGGCCGGGCCACTGTCGCTGGAGACACCGCAGGGGCGCTTCGCCGATGCGCCGCTCCTGGCGGCTTTTTTTCTCCTCTTCGGCCTGGCGAGCATCGGTCTGCCGGGCACGCTGTCGTTCGTGGCCGATGATCTCCTCGTGTCGGGGAGCCTCGACGAGCAACTCCATGCCGGGCTGCTCGTGATCGCAGCCACGGTCCTCTCGGCGATCGCGGTGATGCGCGGGTGGTTCATGGTGTTTGGCGGGCCATCGACGGTCGACGGCCCTCGTCATCAGGTGCTTCTCCGCGAGCGGGTGGCGCTGACAGCCCTTTTCGCCACGATCGTCCTCCTCGGCATCTGGCCGGCGCCGCTCGTGCGCGAACTCGACCGGGCGGGAAGCGAACTCCTCGGCGTGCCGCTCGGCGGGCACAAAGCTGCGGAGCACCACCCCGATCACGTCACCAGCCCGGCTTCTCCATCGAGCGATGCGCCTTGACGCCCGTCGCTTGGATCGGGGTTGTGCCCGCGATGACTGGCGGGTTGAAATGGGGCGTCGGGCATCCGCCCCAATGTCCCTGCAGTCTGGAGCAGTCATGGCACGCAGTCGAACCGATCAGAATGGCGGCGCCGACGACAACGATCTTGGCGCCGACATCGAAGGGCTCGGCGTCTTCTATCTCGGCCGCCGGGTCGATCCCGACTCCGGCAAGCCGGGGCGTGAACCGCTCCTCCTCGACGCCCGTCGGCTGACGACCCACGCCGTCTGTGTCGGCATGACCGGCAGCGGCAAGACGGGGCTCCTCGTCAGCCTCATCGAGGAGGCGGCGATCGACGACATCCCGGCGATCGTCATCGATCCCAAGGGGGATCTCGCCAACATCCTCCTCACCTTCCCGCAGCTGCGGCCTACCGACTTCCGGCCGTGGCTCGAGGAAGATGCCGCCAAGCGCGACGGCCTCACGCTCGACGAACTCGCCGAAAAGACGGCGAAGAAGTGGGCCGACGGCCTCGCCGCGAGCGGCCAGTCGGGGGAACGGATCGCCACGCTCCGTGACAGCGTCGACATGGCGGTTTACACACCGGGGAGCTCTGCCGGCCGCCCCCTGGCAATGCTCGGGAGCCTCGATGCCCCGGAGAAGGCGATCCTCGACGACCCGGAAGCCCGCCGCGAGCGGATCGAGTCGCTCGTCTCCGGGATCCTTGCCATGGCCGGCATCGACGCCGAGCCGGGGAGGAGCCGCGAGCATCTCCTCGTGTCGGCGATCGTCGATGCCCTGTGGAAGAGCGGCAAGGAGGTCGATTTCGGCACGCTCGTCCGCGCCATCCCTGCCCCGCCGATCGATCGGGTCGGCTTCCTCGAACTGGAAAACTTCTTTCCCGCCGCCGACCGCTTCACGCTCGCCGGCAAGCTCAACACCGTCGCCGCCGCGCCAGGCTTCGACGCCTGGCTCCATGGTGAGCCGCTCGACGTCGGCCGGCTCCTCTGGACGCCGGCCGGCAAGCCGCGGGTGAGCGTGATCTCGATTGCGCACCTCAACGACGCCCAAAGGATGGCGTTCGTCACGCTCCTGGCCGGGCAGGCGGTGTCATGGATGCGATCCCAGGCGGGGACATCGAGCCTCAAGGCCCTGTTCATGATGGACGAGGTATTCGGCTACCTGCCGCCGACGGCGAACCCCCCGAGCAAGATCCCGCTGCTGACGCTCCTCAAGCAGGCCCGCGCCTTCGGCCTGGGGATCGTGCTCGCCACGCAGAATCCAGTCGATCTCGACTACAAGGCGCTCTCCAACGCCGGCACCTGGTTCCTCGGCCGGCTCCAAACGGCGCGCGACAAGGCTCGCGTGCTCGATGGGCTCGAGGGGGCGGCCAGTTCCTCGGGCGCCGGCTTTGACCGGGCACGGGTCGACCGGTTGCTCGCCGGACTCGAGCAGCGGATGTTCCTTCTCCATTCGGTCCACGACGACGACGAGACGGTCTTCCAGACGCGCTGGACGATGTCTTATCTTCGCGGTCCGCTGCTGCGGGAGGAGATCAAGCGCCTCCAGGGGGCCGGGCCCGCATCTGAGGAGGTGACGCCGCGTCTCAACCCGTTTGCGACCGGGGCCGGTGGCGCCGGAGGGGCGGGCCCGCGGCCGCTCCTTCCCCCCGGTGTCCGCGAGGTGTTCCTCTCGTCCGACGGGCCGGTGCCGTCCGGTGGGCTCCTCTACAAGCCGGCGATCCTCGGCCGGGCGCGCGTCCGCTTCACCAACACGAAAGCCCGGATCGATTGTGATCGGGAGGTGTTCTGTCTGGCGCCGGCCGGTGATCAGCTCGGGGAATCGGCCTGGGAGGGGGGGCGGCAATTCGCCGAAGTGCCGGAGGTGGAGTCTGGGCCCCAGGGAGGAGGCTTCGCGAGCCTGCCTGCGGCGCTCGCCGCGGCGAAGGCCTACGCGAGCCTCGGCACGTCGCTCAAGAATCACCTTGCCCGGACGGCGAAGCTCACCGTCTTCACCGCGCCTGCGATCGACGCGGTGTCGCGCCCCGACGAGACCGAGGGGGAGTTCCGGGTGCGGATCGCCCAGCAGGTGCGCGAGTGGCGCGACAAGGAGATCGACCGGATCAGCGACAAGAGTGCCGCCAAGCTCGCGTCGCTCAATGACCGGATCGCGCGGGCCCGGCAGAAGGTGGAGAAGGAGAAGGCCGAGGCGAAGAACAAATCGATGCAGACCTACGTCTCGATCGGCACCGCCGTCCTCTCGGCGATCCTCGGGCGGAAGGTGGCCAGCTCCACGACGGTGGGACGGGCAGCGACCTCGATGCGTTCGGCGAGCCGGGCGACGCGCCATCAGGCCGACGTCGTCCATGCCGAGGAAGCGCTCTCCGATCTCGAAGAGAAACTCGCCACGCTCGAGGGGGAGGTGAGTGAGGAACTTGAGAAGGTGCGTCTGGAAGCGAATCCCGACCGGCTCGTCCTCGAGTCGATCGAGATCGCGCCGAAGAAGACCGAGATTGCGGTCGACGACGTCGTGCTTGCCTGGGTGCCGGCGGTCGAGTCTTTTCCGGTGGCTCGGGGCGAGGGGGCTTCGACGCGACGGCCCTGGGGGGGTGACGCTTGACCGCCGCCGGACCGGGCCGCGAAATCGTCCTCGTCGACTGCCCTGACGAGGTGGGGCTGATCCACCGGATCACCGGGGTCCTCCAGACGCTCCGCCTCAACATCGACACCAACCATGAATATGTCGATGCCGCCGAGGGCTGGTTCTTTTTCCGCGCCGAAGTCACCCCTGCCGCCGGGCCGGTGGCTGCCGCCGATCTGGAGCGGTTCCTCGTCGCCGCCCTGCCGACGGGCGCCACCGTCCGTGTGACGCGCGATGCCGTGCGGAGGATCGTAGTCTGTGCTACCCGCGAACCGCACTGCCTCGGCGAGCTTTTGCTGCTGGCGTCCTGCGGTGATCTCCCGGTGCGGATCGAGGCGGTGGTCGCCAACCACGATTGCCTCCGGGGGCTCGTCGAGCGCTTCGATGTCCCCTTTCACCATGTGCCCCACGACGGGGTGTCACGGGAGGATCATGAGAGGGCGTTGTTCGGAGAGATCCGCCGGTACGACCCGGAATATGTCGTGCTGGCGCGGTACATGCGCGTCCTCTCGGAGGGAGCGATCGGCCACTACTCCGACCGGATCGTCAACATCCACCACTCCTTCCTGCCGGCGTTCGCCGGGGCGAGCCCCTACAAGCAGGCCCATGACCGCGGGGTGAAGCTGATCGGTGCGACAGCCCACTTCGTGACGGCCGAACTCGACGCCGGACCGATCATCTCCCAGGACGTGATCCCGGTGAACCATGCCGACACGCCAAAGCGCATGGCCCAAGCCGGCCGCGATGTCGAGAAGCTCGTGCTGGCGCGGGCGGTCCGTCTGGTGGCCGAGGAGCGGGTCTTCCTCCATGGCCGGCGCACGGTCGTGTTCGGCTGAATCGAGGCCCTTGTTCGTGCGGAGGGGATGTCAGTCGTCGATCCCGAGATCCTCGTTGTAGCCCTGCTGGACGACGGCGTTCTCGGCCCGTTCGTGGGCCTGCATCCGGGCCATGAAGGCCTCGAAGGCCCCACGGACGCCCCGCCATTCTTCGGCGCACGGGGCCGTGCGGGCATCGCCGAAGCGGGCGACGAGGGCGTCGAGATCGGCGAGGAGCTGCGGGTGCTGGCCGAGCACTTCCGTCGCCGCGGCGCCGAGTCGCGGCATGCGTGCCACCGATTCCTCAAGGAATCCCCCGGTTTCCTCCTGGTGGAAATGGTCAGCGAGATGGCTGCGGAGGCCCCCGATCGCACTCACCACCTCCCGCACCCGATCGCAGCCCGGGGGCGATTCGGTCGCCAGCGCCGCGCGGAGGTTGGAGAGTTGCTGGAAAAGTTCGCGGTGTTCGGCAAGCAGGTGCCCCAAGATCGCCGGGTCGGATCGTTCAATCGAAGCCATGGCATCAGCCTCCGTGAGCATGGTTTTCCCACACCCCGATGCTAGGGCCTGCGGTAGGCTTGAGGACATGAAGCGATGACGGTGCTGCGGAATCCACGCCGGAGCCGTCTGGACACCCGGTCGATCACGCCATGTCCGATCCCATGCCCTCCCACGCCGCCATCCAGTCAGCCACTCTGCACGCTTTCCGCGCTCAGGCGGTGCTCGCCGGCACCGCCATCGATCTGGGCCAACTCGGCGCCGCCGAGCGCCCCGGGGGAGCGCCCTTGGTGGTGGAACTGGTCGGTTCGCTTGCCGGCCTCGGCATTTCGGGCACGGGGGCGACGGGGATCGGCACCAGCGTGAGCCGGCCAGGAGTGGCCCAGACGGGGGTGGCGGTGTTGTTCCGCTACGGTGCGGTGGTGTTTTTCGGCGTGTCGCCGGAGGGGATCGCCGAGTATCTCCGCCAGGTCGGCCCGCAGATCCGTCAGCCGCTCCCCGCGCCGGAGCGGGAGACGGAGTCGCTCGAGATCCGCGTCGAGCCGGAGGCCAGGGAGACTGTCGAGGGAAGCGTGCTTGTCCTCGCCGATGTCACGCTCGAGAAACTCCAGGTGGTCGCCGACATCATGGCCAAGAGCGTGTCGCTCGCCCACCATGAACGGAACATCGACCGTCAATTCGAACGGATCGAGCCGTTCGCCGTGAACCTCGATCACTGGGGCCGTGGGGCGCGGGCCGCGCGGGAGCTCCTCCAGCACCTCGGTGCCGCGCTCCTCGCCGAGCACCGCGTCGTCGCCGGGGCCCGCGTCGACGACTCCCCCGAACTCCTCTGGGATCACCCCGAACTCGAACGGCTCTGGGCCCGGCTTCGCGACGAGTTCGAGATCCGCGAACGCTTCGCCGCGCTCCATGGCAAGCTGGCGCTCATCTCACGGACAGCTGAGACGGCCCTCGAGTTGCTCCAGAACCGCCGCGCGCTCCGTGTCGAATACGCGATTGTCGGGTTGATCGTATTCGAGATTCTCCTTGCGCTCCTGCAGTGGTGGCTGTCCGGGCGAACCGGCTGAGTTCCCCCTCCGTACGGCTGCCTGCTATAAAACCGTCGGTCGTGACCCGTCGTTTTCGCCTTTCAAACCCTCCTCTGGAATCGCCGCATGATGCCCGCGCGTCAGGCCCTCCTCGGGTGCCTCCTCGTTGTCCTCCCGGGGGTGTTCCTCCCCGCCGGGCCGCTCCTCGCCCAGCAGGTCGAGGTCGAGGAATTCACCCTTCCCAACGGGATGCAGTTCCTCCTCGTGCCGCGTACCGACCAGCCGAACGTCGTCAGTGCCGGGTGGGTGGCGAAGGTGGGAAGCGTCAACGAACGCCCCGGGATCACCGGCATCAGCCACTTCTTCGAGCACATGATGTTCAAGGGGACCGACACGATCGGCACCCGCGACGCGAAGCGCGATGCTGCGTTCCGCGCCGAGCAGCGGCAGGTGCGCGAGGACCTCAATCGGCTCGTGTGGAAGGAGCAGTATGACCGCTATTTGAAGGGCGAGATCGACGACCCTTGGGATCCCGCCAACGACACTCAGGCCCTCCGCGTCCTCCGCGGCCGTCTCGACACCCTCATCAAGGCCCAGCAGGGGCGAGGTGACGACGGTGCCGCCACGGCGACGATCGTCAAGGACGAGTTCGACCAGGTCTACACGAAGGCGGGCGGCAGTGGGATGAACGCCTTCACGAGCTACGATCTCACCTGCTATTTCATCACTGTCCCAGCAAACAAGCTCGAGCTGTGGGCCTGGATGGAAAGCGACAGGCTCCACGACAGCGTCTTCCGCGAGTTCTACTCCGAGCGCGACGTCGTCCACGAGGAGCGCCGCCTCCGCACCGACAGCACGCCGACGGGCCGCTTCGAGGAGCAGTTCGACAGCATGTTCTGGGCGTCGTGCGGCTACTCCTGGCCGGTGATCGGCTGGCCAAGCGATCTGAATAGCTACACCGAAGAGCAGGCCCAGGATTACTGGAATATCTACTACCGTCCCGGCAATCTCGTCGGAGTGGTTGTGGGCGATTTCGATCCGGTGGCCGCGAAGGCGTCCATCACCCGCTATTTCTCCCGGCTCTCAGCCGGGAAGAAGGCGCCGCCGCCGGTGGTGACGCTCGAAGTCGATCAGCTCGCCGAGCAGCGCATGAATGCCGAGGGTGATTTCCCTCCGTCGGTGGAGATCCGCTACCACACCGTTCCGGCCGGTCATGTCGACAGTTATCCCCTCGACATGCTCGCCGAGATCCTCAACGAGCGCACCGGTCGGCTCTATGCCGGGCTCGTCGAAGGGCGGGCGATCGCCTCAAGTGCCCGGGCCACCTCCGACACCCGCAAATATGCGGGGCTTTTCGCCTTCGATGCAGAAACCCGCGGCGAGGCGACCCCGGGGCAGCTCGAGCAGGCGTGGTATGAGGAGCTTGCCAAGCTCCAGGAGGGGGAGGTTCCCGAGCGCGAGCTGCGGAAGGTGAAGAACCGGGTCGCGGCGGGCAACTACCGGCGCCTCGAGAACAACATGTCGTTGCTCGTCCAGTTGGCGGTCGCCGAGGCGACGCTCGACTGGAAGGAGATCAATGACGGTCCCCGCAAGTACGAGGCGGTGACGGCGGCCGACATCCAGCGTGTCGCCAAGGAGTACTTCGCCCCCACCAATCGCAGTGTGGCCACCTTCCTTCGCAAGGAAGGGAAGTGAAGGCCGTCGCCGGCCTCCCCTGATCCAAGCCGCCACTCCCATCTCCCCTCCATTCCAGGTGCCATTCGTGACCCAGCTCTCCCCCGCTGTTCTCGTGCGACGATTCATCGCGGTATTGGCGTTCATGGGCGTCTCGTCGTGGCATCCGATCCGGGCCGAGGAGCCGCCGGCGGGCGCGCTGCCAGCTCGTCCGGAGGAGATCATCTTCGCCCCCCTCGATTTCAAGGTTCCGGAGGCGAAGCAATTCCGTCGCACGCTTGCCGATGGCACGGTGGTGTATGTGGCGCCGTCGCACGAGTTTCCCCTCGTCAAGATCTCGATCACCTTCAAGGGGGGCGCCTCGCTCGATCCGGCCGATGTTCCGGGGCTCGTTGCCATGACCGCGAGGATGGTGCGTGAGGGGGGGACGGAGACGGCGAAGCCGGCGGAGTTTGACGAGCAACTCGACTTCCTCGCCACCGAGATGGGCGTGGGAAGCAACGACGCCTTCACGACGGCCGGGATGAACTGCCTGTCGAGCAATCTCGACGAGAGCCTGGGGCTGTTCGTGGGCATGCTGCGGAAGCCCGGTTTCGACGCCGGGCGGCTCGGGACCTCGAAAGCCCGTCTGATGGAGGCCCTCAAACAGCGCAATGACGACGCTTCTTCGATCCTCTCGCGGGAGTGGAAGCGCCTGCTCTGGGGCACCGACCACTTCGAGTCTCGCGAGCCGACCGACACGAGCGTCGCCGCGATGACGACCGATCGACTCCGCGAGGTTCACTCGCGGATCTACCATCCTGGCAACATGATCGTCTCGGTGACCGGCGACTTCGACGAAAAGGAGATGCTCGCCAAGCTGGAGAAGGCCTTCGCCGGCTGGAAGAAAGGCCCTGCGGTGCCCGATCCGGCAGCACCGACGGCCGAACTCGCCCCCGGTCTTTACCATGTCCCCAAAGATATCCCGCAGGGGAAGGTGGTGATCGGGATGCGATCGATCAAGCGTGACGATCCCGATGCGATCCCGCTCCTGATCCTCAACGACATCCTCGGCGGATCCGGTTTTACCAGCCGGATCATGCAGCAGGTGCGAAGCAACGAGGGGCTGGCCTATTCCGCCGCCTCGGCGGTGGTGCCGAAGGTGTCCTATCCGGGGCAGTTCCAGGCCCGCTTCGAGAGCAAGAATCCGACGGTGGCGCTGGCGACCAAGATCATCCTCGACCTCGTCCAGGGGGTTCGCGATGAGCAGGTGACGTACGAGGAGCTCGAGACGGCGAAGCTCGCGGCGATCGAGACCTTCCCGCGCCAGTTCGAGAGCAAGCCGGCGATGCTCCGCGTGTTCGTCGATGATGAATGGACGAAGCGGGATCCCGCGTTCTGGCAGACCTTCCGTGACAAGGTGAGCGCCGTGACCCGCGAGGATCTCCAGCGTGTCGCCAGGAAGCATCTCGATCCGGCCAAGATGGCGATTCTCGTCGTGGGCGATTGGGACGAGATCGCGAAGGGCGATCTCGGGAAACGGGCGAGTATGGACGACTTCTTCGGCGGCAAGGTGACCCACCTGCCACTCCGTGATCCGCTCACGCTCGAAGTCCTCACCGAGGGAGCCGAGCCGGCGGAGAAGACCTTGCCAGCCGGGAACTGAATCTCCGGAGTGCCGGTGTGCCGATCGGCCCCCGTCGGGGTGAGGATCGGCCGGGAAACCTTTTTCATTTCCGGCCGTTCAAGCCTGATCGCGACAGGCCTTCGCGTTCATTCCGCGCCCAGAAGCTTTCCCATGCGAATGCGCTTTGTGTCTCCCGGTGCACCGTCGGAACGGAAGCGAGCCGGTTGGGTGCTCACTCGACTCGCCGTTCTCTTTCTCCTGCTCGTTCCCGCGGTCGCCCGCTCCCAGGATCTCCCCGCCGGCGTCGAGCCACTGACGCCGGGAGGGAGATGGTTCATCCGCACCCACGACGAAGCCGGGAACAGGCTCGACACGCCACGCTATCTCTATCGCGACATCGTCGGCGAAGAGTCGCAGTATCTCGACCTCTTCGCCTACCACATGCGTGATTCCAACGGCGACGGGGTCGACGAGGTGCGGATCTCGCACGAGCCTGGTAGCGAGCTTCATCCCGCGGGCTTTCTCGTCATCAAGAGCCAGGGATATCCCAACCATCCCACCGCGATCTTCCCCAACAGCGGCAACCCGAACTCCATTCGAGTGCAGGACTTCACCTTCCGGCTTCCCCTCGAGCCGCGGCTCGCCGAATCGACCACACGCCTGCCGATGGGGCCGGTCGGCACGGCCCTCAATGGCGTCGTCTTCTTCAATCCCTTCGAGCAGGGAGGGATGAACGCCGTCGAGGGCTACTCGGAGGTCTGGCTCGACGCCTGCTGCGGTCACCCCCAGCAGACCGGCGTCTACCACTACCACAAGTATCCTGTCTGCGTGAAAAGCCCCTTCAAGGACGACAGGAAGCAGCACTCGCCGATCATCGGCTTCGCGTGGGACGGCTTTCCGATTCACGGTCCCTACGAGATGGACGGGGTGATGGCCCGCGACAGCGACACGCTCGCCCCGAAGGGCCTCGCGCTCGACGCCTGCAACGGCCACGCCGATCCCAATCGCGGCTACCACTACCACGCCACGCCGGGCCAGTTTCCCTATATCCTCGGTGGCTATCGTGGCGTCGTCGAGCCGAGCAACAATCGTGGGCTGCGCCGGGCCGGCTCGGGCCCGATCGAGAACAATGCCGAGGGGGATTCGGTCGCCGATCCCGCCATCGTTGCCGTCCGTCCAGGCGCGGTGGCCCCCGGCGGGAAGCGGACCGTGACGATCGAACTCGATCCTCGCGAAGGGATCTCGCCGCGCGGCGCCGGGCGGAGCGATTTTCCGATGCCTTCAGGCGCGCCGTCATGGGTCCAGATCGGCCCCTACGAGGCGACCGCGATCCGTCGCGAAGGGAACCTCGTCACGATCACGCTCGACATCCCCGCCGACGCCACGCTCGGCGTCCTCCTCGATTGCCATCTCGAGTTCGAGGGGGCTGCCCGCGGCGGCCGTAACCGGGTGTACAAACGCAACGACGTGCTCCGCGTGGTCGAGTGATTGTTTCATACGAAAGGTGCCGCGATGTCTGTCCGCGATCGGTTCACTCGATGCATCGCCGCGGTATTCTTGTTCGTAGCCGCTGCCTCGGCGACCGCCGAGGAGTGGCCGCAGTTCCGAGGGCCAGGGGGGCGGGCAGCCGGCACGTCGGCGCCCACGAACTGGAGCAACTCCAAGAATCTCCTCTGGAAGACGGCGCTGCCGGGGGGAGGCTCGTCGAGCCCCATCGTTCATGGCGACGCGATCTTCGTCACCTGTTGGTCGGAAGGAACCAGGGGGCAGGGGCCGACCAGGCACCTGGTGAAGATCGACCGGAAGGACGGGAAGGTGGCCTGGCAGCGTGACAGCGCCGCGCCCGGGCCCGACGATCCGTATTCGGGCTATCTCACCGAGCATGGCTATGCGAGCAACACGCCAGTCACCGATGGCGAGATGGTGTGGGCGTTTCTCGGCAAGGCGGGGGTCGTGGCCTTCGACATGGAAGGCAACGAAGTCTGGCGGACCTCGGTCGGCACCGAGTCGAGCAATCGCCGCTGGGGCTCGGGCGCGAGCCTGATCCTCCAGGGCGATCACGTGATCTGCAACGCGTCGGAGGAGAGCCAGTCGATCAGGGCCTTCGACAAGCGGACCGGCAAGGAGATGTGGAAGGCCGAGGCTGCCGCCCTCGAACTCGCCTACGGCACCCCCGGCATCGCCACCCTCGCCGATGGCTCCGAGGAGATCGTCATCGCCGTGCCGGGGGAGGTGTGGGGCTTGGACCCGCTCTCCGGAAAGCTCCGCTGGCACGCCGAGATGGGGCTCACCGGCAACGTCAGCCCGAGCGTGATCGTCGAGGGTGACATGGTGTATGTGTTCGGTGGCTTCCGGTCTTCCGGGTCGCTCGCCGTTCGCGCCGGAGGGAAGGGGGATGTCTCGAAGACGCACATCCTCTGGACGAGCCGCACGAGCTCGTATGTCGCCACGCCGGTGCTCCACGACGGGCACCTCTATTGGATCGACGACAAGGGGCTGGCATTCTGCTCCGACGCGAAGACCGGCAAGGAGCTCTACAAGGAGCGGGTCCGCGAGATCACGTCGGGGGGGCGGCCGGTGTATGCGTCGCCGGTGGTCGCCGACAGAAAGGTGTATGTCGTGACCCGCCACGATGGCACGATCGTCCTCCCCGCCGCACCGCGCTACGAGGTGCTGTCGCACAACGTGTTTGAGGGGGATGACAGCGATGCAAGCGGCACTCCGGCCCTCGCTGACGGCCGGATCTATCTGCGGTCGGGGAAGTTCTTGTATGCGATCGGATCGACGGAATGATCGTTGGCCGCTCGACGGCGGCCTGATCGGCTCTGTGCCCAATCCAGAAAGAAGGGTGAAAGCGATGAAACTCGGAACACGATCCTGGTGCGGGATCTTCGCGGCGGTCGCGGTGATCGGCCTCGGCGCGATGGCCATAGCCCAGCCGCCACGCGGCCCCGAGGGGGCCCCACCCCCCGTGCCAAACGGAGGCCCCCC
>CANGIH010000022.1 GCA_947453875.1 Planctomycetaceae bacterium
ATCAGGTAGCCGACCTCGTCATCCCGATCCCCAACTTCACCTCCGATGACACCGGCCTCGACGGCGCCATCAACGGGGGCTATTCGCGGCTCTCGACCCTCTCGAACCTCTCCGTGCAGACCGGCCCCGCGCCGGGTGCGGTGGCGAGGAACGGTTCCGATGCGGCGATCGAAGGGAACTCACTGGCCCAGATCCCCGGGGCCGGCGGCAACGGCCCGCAGGTGGGAAGTTCGGCAGGCCTTCCCCTCCTCGGTGGGCCGGCGGTAGGCGGTGCCCAGGCCGATTTCCAGTCGCTCATCGACCTGATCCAAAACACCGTCTCCCCGCAGAGTTGGAACACGGTGGGGGGCCAGGGGGCGATCCAGCCCTTCCCCACAAACCTCAGCATCGTCGTCAGCCAGACCCAGGAGGTCCATGACGAGATCGCCGATCTGCTCCAGCAACTCCGCCGCCTCCAGGATCTGCAGGTGGCGATCGAAGTCCGATTCATCCGCCTGAACGACACCTTCTTCGAGCGGATCGGTGTCGACTTCGACTTCAACATCCAGTCGAACGTCCGCGACCCGCTCAACATGACTGCCGTTCCCACCGCGGGCGGTGGGTCGACCTCCCCCTACACCCTCGGCATTCCCGCCAATCCGGGTGGTGCGACGCAGACGATCGGCCTCGACAACTCCGGAAATCCGGGCGTGTCCCGTATCGGCAACGTCGGGCAGAACCAAACCCTCAACGGGCAGCCGGTGCAGAACTTCTACTCCATTCCCTTCCGGCAGAACAGCTTCGGGGCCGCGCAGGTGCCGTCGCTCCCGGGCCTCCCCGATCCGACGACGTCGGCGGCCACCTTCGGGTTCGCGATCCTCAGCGACATCGAGGCCTACTTCCTGATCCAGGCCGCCCAGGGCAACACCCGGTCGAACGTGATGCAGGCTCCGAAGGTGACGCTCTTCAACGGTCAGAACGCCTTCATCAACGACTCGGTGTCGCGGCCGTTCGTGACGTCGGTGATCCCGGTGGTCGGTGATTTCGCCGCCGCCCAGCAACCGGTGATCACCGTCCTCAACGAGGGAACGAGCGTCAACGTTCAGGCGGTGGTCTCCAACGACCGGCGGTTTGTCCGCCTCACTCTCATCCCGCGATTCTCGCAGATCGGTAAGGTGCAGGAGTTCCAGTTCGAGGGCTCCCGGTCGACCTCCACGAAGAGTGCCGACGAGAAGTCGGGGCTCGATGGTGGCGTCGGCCAGCAGGGGCAAAACCCGCTCGGGGCGTCGCTGGGCATCAATGCCAAGACCTCCAACGAGCAGACGGTTCGCTCGAGCGGCACGACGATCCAGCAGCCTGAATACATCACGACCTCGGTGACGACGACCGTGAGCGTACCCGACGGCGGCACGGTGCTCCTCGGCGGCATCAAGAGGCTCCGCGAGGGACGCAACGAGTTCGGTGTGCCGATCCTCTCGAAGATCCCCTACATCAACCGACTCTTCAAGAACGTCGGCATGGGCCGGACAACCGACAGCCTGATGTTGATGGTCACCCCCCGGATCATCATCCAGGAGGAGGAGGAGGACAAACTCCTCGGCGTCAACCGCCCCTGATTCCATATCCCTGGCGGCGGAGTCATTGCCTTCCGCAGCCCGCTCGACCCTGATCATGCGATCATGATCAGGGTCGTCGCGCGTCGCCTTCGACGATGCGGCTTCCTTCACACGGCTCACTCGGAAGGAGCGTCCGCAGCATGACACGCATCTGGTTTGTGGCCGGCGCCCTCCTCGGCGGCATCGGCGTGGCTGCCGGGGCCTTCGGGGCGCATGGCCTCAAGGCCCACTTCGAGGCCAACGGGCAGGCAGCCAACTGGGAGACGGCCGTCCGCTACTGCCTGTTCCACGCCCTGGCGCTCCTGCTGGTGGCGACGGTTTCCGGGATGCCGCAGGCCGCCTCCTGCCGAGACCGGCTGTGGGCCTCGGGAGCCTGCTTCCTGTCTGGCACGGTCGTGTTCAGCGGGCTTCTGGCGGTGCTCGCCTACACGGGGATCCGGATCCTCGGGGCGGTGGTCCCGATTGGCGGCGTACTTTTGATCGTCGGTTGGGCGCTGCTGGCCGCTGCGGGAACTCAGCTCGGATCCGCCGAGTAGAAAACCCGTCGCGTATTGCGGACGAGAAGATCGAGCCCCAGATCGACTGCCCGCTCCTCGCTCCAGCCCCGTTCCTCCACGAATCGGCCGGCGAGTACGCCGGCGAGCACCCGGCGGTACATGGCGAACTTCGGGTAGCCGAACTCCGCCTTGTACATGTCGCTGTAGTAGCCGAGCAGCTTGGTCCGCGGCACCGCCTCGATCCGCTGCTCGAGATCGGCGGCGATCGTGGAGGGGGTGTTGGCATACCACCAGTGCCCGAAGGGGAAGACGTTGGGGAAGATCCAGGCGAAGCTCACCAGCTCGTGATTGAGGGGACGGGAGAGCACCGACACCGGGAATCGCACCTGCGGGAACGCGTTGAACAGCGGCGCGTAGTCGGCCAGCGACAGTCTTCCGTCGAGGAGATCCTGCCCCTGATGGACCCCTCCCGGGTAGATTCCCCGCCGAACACCGATCATGAGGTCGAACGGCAGGTGACGCTCCTGGCAGATCCCGGCCACGGTCCAAAAGAGATGGGCCGCGAGTATGTCCCGCTGTGGCGTGGGCGCCGCGATGCCGTCGCGTCGCACCGCGGCGAGGGCGGCCGCAGCAGAAGCGGGATCGACCCGGTGGGGACGGAAGTCGGGGGGAAGCGAGATCGCCGCCGCGCGCGCTCCCTTTGCCACGAAGCGATCCGCCACCGCGGCCACCGCCCGATCGAGACTGGCAAGATCCTTCGCCTCGACGCCCGAAGTGACGGCCAAGCGGTCGAGGACACCCGGTTTGCCCGTATGGAACACCAATTCGTCGACCCGCAGGCAGGGCACCCACAGCGCGGTGTCGAAACCCTCGAGCGGATCGTCGAAATCGTTGGTGAGAAACACCGCTTCGATGCCGCTCTTGGCGAGCACGGAGGGGGTCCAGCCCGGATCCGCCGATCGCTCGTCGACCCGGGCCGCGAGGTCCCGCCAGTTCGTGCCGTCGATCGCGTCGGCCTCGAAACCGTACAGCCCGCGTGCGATCTCCATCAGCCAAGCGTGCTGGATCGTGTTGGTGAGCCGGCCGAGGCCGGCGACGATCCGTTCGACCCTCGTTTCCTCGTCGAGCGTCGCCCCCTCGATCTGCTCACGTGGCACACCGGCGGAGTGAACCAGCTCCGTGTAATAGTGGTAGCCGAGGATGTCGGCCAGGGATCGCGCCGATGGGGCGAGCGGCTCGATGTGGGAGTGGGGATCGACGAAGGTCGCCCGGGCGAGTTCGGCATCAATCCGGGCAGCAAGTGCGGCTGACGGGGGTGCAACCATGGGTACCTGGCCTCACCCGCCGGCGGCCTCGCGCTCCTGCTGGGCGTCGATCTGGTCGAGCCGATCATCGAACTCGGCAGCCTGCTCCTCGTTCCGCTGATCGATCTGGTCGATCCGGTCGTCGAGTTCAGCCGCGTTCTCCTCCATCTGCTGGTCGCGCTGATCGAGACGATCGTCGCGGAGCGGTTCGTCGCCGAACGGGTCATCGCCGGCACGAGGGCCCGCGGAGAAGGGATCGTCTTCGGCCGGCGGCTCCACCGGGGCCCGACCAGGGGCTGGACGGGGCGTCGCTTTCGGCTGGCTCGGACGCGCCGCAGGAGCGCGGGGCTTCGGGATCGGCGGGGTCACCGTTTCGGCCGGGGTGACGATCGACTCGGGGGCGCGGCGACGCAACACATCCGGTGCGGCTTCCTGGACACCGATGTAACGCTGGCGAATCGCCGCCTCGTCACGCTGCACAGCCGCGACACGGGCGCGCTGACGATACTGCTCGAGGCGCTGTCGGTCGCGCCCCTGCACCCGCTCGAGCGATCGCGACACGGAAATCCCGCCGCGGCCCATCGTCTCGCGGTTGGATCCCTCGGCGAAGTCACCGTTGATCTCGTCGTCGATCTTCCCGAGCTTGATCGACGCCAGCCCCCGGTAGTAGTAGGCCCTCGGATCGAGCGTGCCGGCCTCGATCGCCGCGGTGAGGGAGTCGTAGGCAGTCTGGTAGTTGCCGTTGAAGTAGGCGTGGACTCCCGCGCCGTAGGACGACGCGACGGCCAGCGGTTCGTCGGCGCGGACCGGCATCGAAACCGAGCCGGCGAGCATGACCGTCGGCAGGCACGTCAGCCCGGCCCACAGCCAAGCCTCGAACCGCCCACCGCATCCCGCCCGCCGCCGCTTCCTGCTGACGCTTGTATCCATGCCCGCACTCTCCGAGCGAGGTGACGACCGACCCACCAGGGACACCCGTCCCACAAGGCTCGTATCGGCAGCCCATCGGCATCACCCGCGGATTCGGACTGGCGCCGGAAGAGTCTTCCAGCATCCGCCCCGGATGACCGTCAGGGTCGACCCCGCCGCCAGGGTCGGTGCACGCAGGGGGCGATCGGAAGGGCCTCCCCCTTATCCCTCCGCAATCGTCCCCCGGACTGCCGCCAAGCGGCGGAAGGTGGGCTCGTCGACAAACACCCCCGCCCGCACCAACTGGACCATGAGGGGGTCGGCGGGCCAACCCCAGACGTTGAGAAAGCGGTCCCATTCGGCGATCGGGCAGCGTCCCTTCACCTCAACCACGAGCACCCGGCCGAGCCGCTCATAGGCATTGCCGTCGATCTGCCATCGCCCTTCGTTTCCGGGGCCGACCCACACGAACGAGCCGTCCGGTTCCACATACAACCGCTCCAAAGCGGCCAATCGTTCAAGCGCCAGATCGAAGTCGATGGCCATCCGCTCGCCGGCGGCCTCCCTGGGAACAACGAGCGTGGGCCAATCGCCCCGGGCATCGCGGAGCATCGCGCCGGCGACCGCCCCCCTGGGACGCGGATGGAGACTGACGTCGAAAACGAGTTCGCTCACGATGCCACGTCGCCCCCGGCAGCGGCGCCGGTCGACTCCTCGACCCAGGCCACGTAATCCCGGCTCCCCTGGATCTCCGTCCAGGTGATTTCCGGAACAGTGTAGGGATGGGACGAGCGGATCGCATCAACACAGGCTGCGAGCGAACCCCGGCTGGTCTTGCAGTGACAGGACCACTCCTCCGATCGCTCGATCGCGCCTTCCCAGGAATAGCAACTGGCGATCGGACCAACCACCTGGACGCACGCCGCCAGGCGGGCGGCGACAAGCAGGCCCGCTCGATCCGCCGCCGTCGCCCTGTCGGGATAGGTGGTGCAGACGACGATCAGCGTCGGGCCTCCAGGCTGCCACCAACGGTCATTGCTGCTTGCCGTCGCCATGCCCCGCTCCTTCACTCAGGCTGCCTCGATGACCCACGCCCCGGCGTCACTCCCGCCCCGGAGCCTGCGCGTGCGACCATGATCCTCCCACTCGGCAACGGTGCCGCCCAGGCCCATGGCCCGACATGGACCGGCGTCTGCCGGGCGAAAGACGACAGTGGGAGGATCCCCACCCCCGGCTGTCGGCGGGCCGATTTCATGAACCGATCCCCGCGTCGAGGAGTCTCCCTGCGCGTCAGCCTGGGCGGGTCCGAGACAGACCACCCCACCGTCCCCGCGGAGGATGGCGGAATCGACTCTCGGCAGGTGCCCGACGACCATCGCTTCGGCGCCCCCGGCGGGCCTGATCGGGGCGGGGAGGAGCACCTCGGCGAGCGGATCGGCGTCCAACCGGAACCGATGGGGGGGTATGGCCGGCTGCGGGCGGGCAATGCAGGCCAGGCGGTTCGCCAAGGCATCGACGACGTCGAAAGGAGCGTCGAGATGGATTCCCGTTGCCCGGGTCGATCGATGCCACCCCTCGACACAGCCCAACCAGGCATCCCGCACGGTGTCTGGCGCAGCGAGCGAGGTGAGCCATCGACCGACCACCGCTGCGGCGGCGAGCGGATGGGCCCCTGTCAGATCGGCAAGAAATCGGCGCCGGACCCGATCCTCGAGCGCGACGACGGCTGGCCGGAGGGAAAAACGCGCGAGCAATTCGATGCGCAGCAGGGCCCCGAGAGTCGGACCTCCCTCCACCGCGGCGTCGGCCGGGGAGGCCCAGAGGGGATCAAGGCGGTGGCCATGATGGACCTCGATCCGATCGGACGACCAGGAGTCGCCGATCGCCACGCCGAGGCGGGACGCGACCGCCCTTGGCCACGCCGTACAGAATCCCCCGTCGAGGTTGCCGGCAAGCATCGCCAGGCCGACCGGCACGACTTCCGATGCACCGACGACGGGCCGGCCGCGGCGGTCGGCCCGTGGCACCGGGATCCCACGACGCAGGGTCTGGACGAGCGGGGCGAGGATTGATCGTCCCTTCCGCAGCGCCGCGGTCTGGACGCGCTCGTGGATGGCCGCCTGGCGATGCCCTCGGTGCCAGGGGCGGACATCCCCGAGCCAGGCTTGCGAGGCGATCCAGTCAAACGTGTCGCCGGCGAGCACGATATCGACCCGTTGAATGGGCAGATATCGGCCGTCGGCCTGCCAACCACAGCGAACCGCGGCCCGCGCGACCGCCGCGGCAAAGCGTGCCACGACGCCCCCGGCCGCCGACGACCAGAGCGAGCCGTCAGAGATTTCCCAATTTGCCGTGACGACGAGCATCCTTCCCCCGGCCGAGCGGCAACGGGGGCGGACGCCATGATTGCCCCCACTCGCTCCATCGGCCCGATGGGAGGAGGGGAATCGGTGGTGTGGCTGGTGGCAACGATTGCACCGCGCCGGATGGGGAAACCTTCTTCCGGCGACGTTCAGAGGCCGAGGAACGTCGTCGTGCACTCCGACTCGACCCGACCGTCGAGTTGCTCACCCGACAGGCTGGCCACGGCCGTGGCCCGCGACGCCGGGGCTCCGGCGGGAAGACGGTACGTCGCCTCGAAGGTGGCCCGTCCTCCCGGGGGAATCGAGCCGATTCCATCGAACGTCAGCGTTCGCCCTTCGATGCTCACCTTCGAGGGCGTCGGGTCGCCGACGAGGCGGGCTTCCTCGGGAATACTGAGAACGACCCGCAACCGCCCCGACGCGGCCCCGCCGTTATTGGTGACGGTGCAGACAACCGTCGTCGAACCGCCAACCTGGACGGGGTCGGCGCAATCGGCGACGGAAAGCCGAAGGCCCGCTTCGCGCGGCGTCCGCAGCGCCGGGGCACTCGAGCGGACGATGACGCACGACTCGTCGGCGACCATCACCCCCCCCACGCTCTCCGCCAGCACCCCGCGAACACAGGCACGGGAGGCCTGCCCTCCGCGGACGCCGGCGGGCGACTGCGCACGCAGGTTGATCTGCCGGCGCAGCTGCCCCCCCGGCTCGATCGGCGGCAGCGTCCAGGAGACTGAGTTCGTGCCGAGCAGATACCCGTCGGATGCCTCGAGCGCGGCATAGGTGGGATCCCAGTCGAACTCGAGTTTTGTCGGACCGGATGCCACCAGGCCGGTGTTCCGCACCGTGGCGACAAACTCCCCGACGCCCCCATCCATCAATTCATTCGGCCCCGACATGTCGAGTTCAATGGCCGGCACCGCTGCCGCTGCGGGCGCCGCAGGAAGGGCGGGGATCGCCGCCGTCGGCAGGGATTGCGACATCGTCGGCTGGACCACCGAACTCGTGGCCGGCTGCGGCAGGGCCGGTCTGGAAGGGGCCACCACAGGCGGCGCGGCAGGGACCGGCACCGGAACGGGGACGGCAGGTCGCGGCACCGGTGCCGCCGCGACGGGCGGGGCGATGACCGGCGCAGGGGCGGCCACTGACGGCGGCACCGCAATGGCAGGTGGCAACGTCACCCCAGGTGGCACAGCCACGGCCGGTGGCCCAGCCTGGAGGGGCGCCGCCACGGTCGGGGCGGCCATCGCCGGCGCTCCGGCGACGGCGGGGGCCGTGGGGGCGGTCACCATGACGCACTCCGTGGCCCCACCCATGAAGGTGTGCGCCTGGTCGAGGATCTCGACACGATGGCACTGGCGGCCCGGTTCGTCGGTGAAGAATTCGAGCGTCAGGCGTCTTGAGGTACCGGCCGCCATGTCGATCGTGCCACGCTGCTCGATCGGGCTGGCGGATGCTTCGTGGTGGAATCCCCTGTCGAAGTAGTCGACCACCCGCAGTCCGGTGAGCGGACGGCCGGAACGGTTGACCAGTTCGACCTCGAATGACACCTTCTCTCCGAGCTTCGCCGCCAATGGGCCAGTGATGTTGACGAGGACCGGATCCTCGGCCTGGGCCGCTCCCGCCAGAACCACCGTCGCCGCCACGACGAGGAAGAACATCGCGGCACCGACGAGACGGGAGCACAGCGGACGGTCCGGCCGCGCACGATCCTGGCGGCAGACCTCCATCCGGGGTGACATCGTGCCGACGGCTGGCATTGGCATCTCGGGCCCTTCACTGGCAGGTGCGACGACCGCCGGGATGGCATCCTCCCGGCCGGATGCGGAGAAGCGTACCACGCGGGCCGAGCGGCCGCCCACCGGCGTTTCCCGGCCGCAAGGCGCATTTCGCCCACACGGCCCCCCGGTGGCCATTGGGCGGCAGGATTGGCGAAATGCCGTCATGGGGGCCCGGGATCACTCATCCACCCGGTGGCGGACGATCTCCCCCTCCACCATGTAGATCACATCCTCCGCCACGTTCGTCGCCATGTCGGCGATCCGTTCGATGTGCTTCGTGATCGAGTTCACACGCAGCAGGGCCTCGACATTCTCCGGATGATCCTTGATGCCGGCGAGAAGCCGCTTGCGGATCTTCTGACGAGCATCGTCGACGACGTCGTCCTGCTCCCGGATGCGTCTGGCGAGCACCGGATCGCCGTTGATCACCGCGGCGAGGCATTCGCGGACCATCTCCTCCGCCTGCATCGCCATCGGGCGAATCTCCGGTGGGATCTCGACTGTCGTGGCCCCCTCGAGCTGTGCGACCCGCTTGGCGATGTTCTTGGCAAGATCACCCATCCGCTCAAGATCGTTGTTGATCTTCAGCACGGCGATCACGAACCTCAGGTCGGCCGCCACGGGCTGGTAGAGGGCGAGGATCTTCAGGCACTCCTCCTCCACCTCAACCTCCATGCGGTCGATCGCCTCGTCACTGGCGAGGACACGCTGGGCGAGGCTCGCATCACGGTTGATGACCGCGGAGATCGATTTCGAGATCGCCTCCTCGACAAGCGTGCCGACGCGGAGGATCTTCTCCTTGAGTTGCTCGATCTGCCGTTCGATGTGCCTGGTCATGGGAACCTCCCGTCGGCGGGCATCCCTCCCGCCAACCTTCGTTTCAACCAAACCGACCGGTGACGTAGGCCTCGGTCTCGCGGAGCACGGGCTTGGTGAAGATGTCGGTCGTGGGGCCATACTCGATGAGCCGGCCCAGATACATGAACGCAGTGTAGTCGCTCGAGCGGCTCGCCTGCTGCATGTTGTGGGTCACGATGAGCACCGAATAGTGGCCGCGGAGTTCCTGGATGAGGTCCTCGACCTTGCCGGTTGCGATCGGATCGAGCGCCGAGCAGGGCTCGTCGAGGAGGAGCACCTCCGGCTCTGCGGCGATCGCCCGGGCGATGCAAAGCCGTTGTTGCTGGCCGCCTGAAAGCCCAAGCGCGCTGTCGGAGAGCCGGTCCTTCACCTCATCCCACAGGGCAGCGCCGCGGAGACTTTTCTCGCACACCTCGTCGAGGACGGTGCGACTGGTCTCGCCGTCGATCCGGAGGGCGTAGACGACGTTCTCGTAGATGCTCATCGGGAAGGGATTCGGCCGCTGGAAGACCATTCCCATCCGTTTCCGCAGTTCGATGACGTCCATCCGCGGATCGTAGATCGAATCACCGTTGAGTCGCATGTCGCCGGTGATCCGCACGCTCGGCACGAGATCGTTGAGCCGGTTCACGCTTCGCAGGAGCGTCGATTTGCCGCAGCCGCTCGGCCCCACCAGCGCCGTCACCTTGCCGTGAGGGATCGGCATGCTGATCGAGTGGAGGGCCTGCTTGGTGCCGTACCAGAGGTTGAATCCGTCGATCTCGAGGACCGCCGGATCCTGGCGGACTCGCTGATGTACCTCCGCCGGCACCTGACCACCACCGGCGACCACCGCGAGGCGGTCGGGGGACGAGGGCGTTTCGGCGGAAGTTGGCATCGCGGAGGCTCTGGCTGAGGGCGGAGGGACGGGAACAGACTAACTCAAAACTGCTGAGCGACGTAGCGGCGCCGCAACCGGCCGCGGATCCAGATCGCCACGAGATTCAGCAGGGCGATGATCGCCACGAGCAGGAACGTGATCGTGAACACCATCGGCTTGGCAGCCTGGCTGTTGGGGCTCTGGAAGCCGACGTCGTAGATCAGGTAGGCCAGGTGCATGAACTCCCGTTCAGGATGAACGAATGGGAAGGTGCCGTCGATCGGCAGGTCGAGAGCGAGTTTCTTCACGCCGACGAGCATCAACGGGGCGACCTCGCCGGCGCCACGGGCCATCGCCAATATCAGCCCGGTCATGATGCCGGGGAGGGCGCGGGGGAGAACGATGCGGCGGATCGTCTGCCACTTGCTGGCGCCACAGGCATACGATCCCTCCCGCATCGAGTTCGGGACAGATGAGAGCGCCTCCTCCGTGGCGACGATCACCACCGGGAGGGTGAGCAGCGCGAGCGTCAGCGATGCCCACAGCAGCCCACCGGTCCCGAAAGTTGGCTGGCCGTCGGCGATGAGCGCTGGTCGGAAGAGGAGTTCGTCGATCGAGCCGCCGAGGACGTAGCAGAAGAATCCCAGCCCGAAGGCGCCGTAGACGATGCTCGGCACGCCGGCGAGGTTGTTGATGGCGATACGGACGGCCGCTGTCACCGGGCCTCGCGTGGCATATTCGCGGAGGTAGAGGGCCGCGAGCACGCCGAATGGTGCCACGAGCAGCGCCATGATCAGCGTCATCGCCACCGTGCCCCAGATGGCCGGAAAGACACCGCCGGCGCTGTTGGCCTCACGCGGATCATCGCCGAGAAACTCCCCCCACCGCGAAGCGTAGACGCCGAGCTTCCCTCCGAGAGCGAGCCTGTTGGGCTGGCAGGCCCGGACAATGTCGGCGAGCGGCAGGATCACCTTTTCCCCCGTCGCGGTGGCCAGTTCGAGGCCCCAGCCTTCGTTGCCGGCCCGGAGTTCGGCGGTCCGCTCGTCGAGGGCCCGCTCGCTCTTCTCCACCTCCCGGGCGACGTTGCCCTCCACCTCCCGGGCGGCGGCGTGGGCGGGCGACTCGGCCCCCGATTCAAGCTCGGCGCTCACCACCGCCAGTCGCGCCCCCCTGAGGCGACGCTGGAGCAGGCCACGCTCCTCCTTGTCGATCCTCCAGGCATCCCGCCAACGCTTGCGCGCGGCGGGGTGGAGACGGCTGAATTCATTCCAAGCCGCTTCGCCACCGTCGGCCACGACCTCCTCCCCATGGAGAAGCCGGGTGGGGAAACCATGAAACCTCCCCCCCTCGAGCCGCTCGACGACCGTCGCCTCGGCAGGCCTCGTCGTCGCCGACACCTCGGAATCGCCGAACCACTCGAAATGCTTGCCGCTGAGTTCGAAGTTCGCCGTCCGCACCAACCGGCGCCCGCTGCCATCGGGGGCCACCTCCCGGGCAGACTCTTCGCCGAGCACACGACGCCCGTCGGAGGTTTCGAGGAGATCGAGGGGACGTGGCCAGAATGTGCCCGCCCCCTGGGCGACGATGTACCCAAGAAGGCCGATGATCATCGCCAGACAGAGTGACAGGGCTCCCCCGGTGAGCCAGATCCAGGGCTCGCCATGGGCCGACAGCGCGGCGTGGGAGGAGCGGCGGCGGCGAGGCCTTTCAGAGTTCATGCGACCTCCTCCGGAAGCGCTCGCGGATGATCTCCGCGGCCGTATTGAGGAGAAAGGTCAGGGCGAAGAGCGTGAGGGCCGCGAGGAACAGCACGCGGTAGTGGGCGCTTCCCCGCGCCGCTTCCGGGAGTTCCGTGGCGATCGCCGCGGAGAGCGTCTGGAAGCCGTTGAAGAGGTTGAGATCCATGATCGGCGTGTTGCCCGCGGCCATCAGCACCACCATCGTCTCCCCCACCGCCCTCCCGAGGCCGATCATCACCGCCGAAAAAATGCCGCTGGTGGCTGCGGGGAGGATGACCCGGATCGCCGTCTGCCAGGGCGTGGCACCGGCACCGAGCGACGCCGAGCGGAGGTGATCAGGGACGCTCGACAGGGCATCGTCGGCGATCGTGAAGATGAGCGGGATGATCGCGAAGCTCATGCCGAAGGCGACGATCATGGCATTCCGCTGCACATAGCTCCCGAGAAGCCCGCCACGGGCGTCGATCCGCAGCGCATCGAGGAACGTCCCGGCGGCAAGCGCGAGGGTGAGCGTGAGGAGGACTCCGGCCACGAACACCGCCAGCGACACCAATGCCGTCCGCTCTGTCCCCCAGCCGACGCTGATCCGCCGCAGCCAGGGATTCACATAACGCCCGCAGGCCACC
>CANGIH010000023.1 GCA_947453875.1 Planctomycetaceae bacterium
ACACGGAAGGCGTAGATGTAGCCCGGGGTCAGACCGGTGACGAGGATCCCTGCGGCGGGCGATGCGGGATGGCTGAAGGAGGTCCAAGCCGCATCGGTGGTCTTGCGGTACTGGATCTCATAGTCGGTGACCGGCATCCCCCCGGTGTCGGTCGGGGCGTTCCACGCCAGGTGGACGACACCGTTGCCGGCCGTGGCCACCGGGGCACTCGGTGCCGCCGCCAGCCCCATCACCGTGACGTAGTTCGACTCCGCCGACGGCGTGCTCGAGCCGAAGCTGCTCTTCGCGGTGACACGGAAGGCGTAGTTCGCCCCGTTGAGCAGTCCGACGACCGTGGCGCCGGTCGTCGTCTTGATGCCGTCATCGAACACCGTCCAGAAGGCATCCTTGAGGCGACGGTATTCCACGACGTAGTCGGTGATCGGCAGGCCGCCATTGGACGACGGCACCGTCCAGGACAGCGTGGCCTGCTTGTCACCGCCGATCGCCACCACCGTCAGCGGCGCCGAGGGCACCGTCACCGGCATCACCGGGCCGATGGGCGCCGACCCCGGACCAGATCCGGCGGCATTGATGGCGGTTACACGGAAGAGATAGTTCGTGCCGTTGAGCAGGGATGTCACGGTCGCGGTGGTGGCATTGGAGGCCGTCCGCGGGAATTTCATCCACACCGCCGTGGGGGTGTCGAGCTTGTACTCGACAAGGTAATTGGTGATCGCTCCGCCACCGTTGTTGGCCGGAGCGTTCCAGACGAGCGTGACCTTCGAATCGCCCGGCGTCGCCGACACGATCACCGACGCCGAGGGGATCGTCATCGGCGTGGCCTTGACCGTCGCGGCCAGGCCGGAACCGACCGGGTTGATCGCCGTGATACGGAAGACGTATTCGGTGCCATTGGTGAGCCCGGTGACCACGGCGCCCGGCACCGTCGACGGCGTGTGCGCGACCGTCGTCCAGGTGAGGACGCCCGTCGGCCGGTACTGGATGGAATAGTCGCTGATCTCGCCACCGCCATTGGAGGCCGGCGCGGCCCACGTGAGCGTCACTTTCTTGTCGCCGAAGGCGCCGAGGAGATTGAGCGGCGCCGAGGCGGTGGTCATCGGGACGTGGGGTCCGGAGACGTTGCTGGCAGCACTCGTGCCGGCAAGATTCACCGCACTGACGCGGAACACGTACGACGAACCATTGACCAGTCCGGTCACCGTCGCGGAGGTGGCCGGTGAGGCGCCATCGGCGAACGTTGTCCAGGCATTGGCCGACGCGAGACGGTATTCGACCTTGTAGTCGGTCACCGCCACGCCACCGTTGTCTGCCGGAGCGAGCCAGGTGAGCGCCACACTCGCATCGCCGCGGACGCCAGCCAACCCGATCGGGGCGGTGGCCACCGTCATCGGCATGACCGGCGACGAAGGGGCCGACCAAGCGCCCACCCCCTCGCCGACGTTGTAGGAGGTGATCGCCGCGACGCGGAAGACGTAGCTCGTGCCGTTGGTGAGTCCGAGAATCGTAGCGCCGGTCGACGCCGAGACCCCGTCGCTCACGACGTACCAGTTCGCGCCGCCGTCGACACTCGCCTGGACACGGTAGTCGGTGATCGGCGAGCCGCCGTCGGAGGCCGGCGCCGTCCAGACGAGCGTCGCCTGGGCATTGCCGCCATTGGCCGAGAACGACTGCGGGGCCGACGCCGGCGCCACCGGGGTGACCGGACCGGCGACGTTGGAGAAGCCCGAGTTGCCGACGCCATTGGTCGAGGCGACCTGGAAGACGTAGGCCCGCCCATTGGTCAACCCGGTGACACGGACGCTCGATCCAGTGATTGGCGATGGCGGGGTGAACGTCTGCCAGTTCAAGCCACCGTCAGTGCTGTACTGGATGAGGTGATTGACGATCGTCGAGCCACCGTTGAACTGCTCGCTCCAGGTGAGATCGACGAGCGTGTTACCGAGCTTCGCATCGAGGCCGATGGGGGCGTCGGGGAAGGTCATCGGCACGACGACGAGCGACACCTGGCTCGAGAGCCCGGTGCCGTATTCGGTGATCCCGGAGACGCGGAAGATGTGGTTGATGCCGTTGGTCAGGCCAGTGACGGTGATGCTCGTGGCTGTCGACGGCGAGTGCGCAAACGTCTTCCATGTGGTACCGCCGTCGGTGGAGTATTCGACGAGGTAATCGGTGAGGGCCGCCCCGCCGGTCTGCGACGGCGCCGTCCACGAGAGCGATGCGCTCGCGTTGCCGCCGTTGGCGACGAGGTTGATCGGTGCGGACGCAGGCGCGAGCGGCTTGACGGGACCGGAGACCGCCGACCAGATCCCATCCTCGAGGCCGTTGGCGGCGTTGACGGCATTGCGGGCCTGAACGCGGAAGACATAGGTCGTGCCATTGGTGAGGCCGATGACCGTGGCTCCGGTCGCCCCCGACACGCCATCGGGGAAGGTCGTCCAAGTGGCCCCCGAGTCACTCGAATACTGGACGACGTAATCGAGGATCGGCGTGCCGCCGACCGAAGCGGGCACATCCCACGTGAGCGGAACCTGCGCGTCACCACGCGTTCCGACGACGTTCCGCGGGGCGGTGGGGATGTCGGTCAGAGCGATCTGGAAGGACGTCGACCCATCCTCCTTGTTGGGCAGGAGCGTGTTGTTGGCCCGGTCGATGAGCAGCCCCTCGACACCGGAGGAGGTGGCGCGGGTCGTCGCCTCGATCGTGTAGGTTCCAAGTGGGAATGAGGAGATCGACTCGAAGATCACCTGATTGGTGTTCTGGAGGTAACGCCAGAGAAAGTCGATGCCGACGACGAGCGTCACGCCATCGCGAGACAGACGGAAGGCATCGGAGACCACCGTCGACTTGTCGATTCCCACCCCTTGATCGTTGAGTTGAAGGACGAACTGGGTGATCCCCAGCGCATCGCCACGCTCGATACGGATGGCATCGGCAGCGGGATCCTGATCGACCGGCGAGAAGGGATTCCCGTCGACCGGATAGGCCATCCCGAGCGTCGGCTGGTCGAAGTCGACGCGGTCGATGGCACCGCGATCGATGAAGACGTTGCTGCCCAGGCCGGGGGCACTTGCCTGCGTCGGATCGTCGCCGCGGAGCTGACCGTAGAGATCGTGGTCGGGTGCCAGAATCGGCGAAGCCTGGATCCCCACCGGGCTCTTGACGGCGAGGTACTCCGTGCGGTCCTGGAGCGAGTTGATCGAGCTGTCGATCGCCTCGGAACCGGCCACGAGGTAGAAATTGCCCCCCGTGGCATTCACGAATGGATTGCCGGAGAGCACCAACGCGGAGCTTTCCTGAGTGCCGCTGATCTGCGTGCCGACCGCGTAGTAGGCAGAGGTGCCGACGATAGTCCGCAGGTTGCCCGCGTTGTCGACGCGCGACGAGGCGTCCACCGCCACACCGGTGGCGAGGTTCGTGAAGAGATTGTTGAGGATCGTCGGTCCGGCAGAGTCCTTGACCTGGATCCCGATGCCATTGGAGGCCCCTCCCCAGATGGTGTTGTTGACCAATCTGCCGAACGGTACCGGCCCGGAAGGAGCGCCCGTCTGACCTGGGTCGCCCGCGAACAGAACACCGACCTTGCCGGAGTTGGCGATGACGTTGTTGGCCACCACGGCGCCCGGCACGAGGTTGGGATTGTTGATCACGGCGAGATTGCGCACCGTTCCCGGATTCGCCAGCCCGCTACCGGCGTCGCGAGCACCGGCGGTGATGCTGATGCCGTAGGTCGCCGCGTCGGAGACGATGTTGTTGGCGATCACGAACTGCCCCTGGGTGCGGGGGTGGTTCTGGTCGCCGATCGTGCCGGTGTTGGTCGTCGGTGGATCGACGGTGATCCGGAAGTCGTCGAGGGCGATGCCCCCGGCCGTCGTCAGATTGACACTCGGCGTGAGATTGAGCTGCTCCTTCCCGGCCTGAAAGAACCCGATCACGGTGTTGGCCGAGAACGTCACGCCGGCCGCCGCGAGATCGAGCCTGACCTTGCTCCAGTTGCCCAGCGTGTTGCCCAGCCCCGCGATCGTCTTCCAGGTGACGCCGTTGTCGACACTGATGGCCACGCCGTCGCCGGACGGCAGCACCTTCTGCCCGCCCACCGTCGGCGTCGTGAATGTCGGCGGCAACGCCTGGTAGGCCTGCGCGGGGAGCGTGAGGTACTGGAATTCGAGGATCGCCTTCGGCTCGCCCGCCAGGTTCACCTTCCAGGCGAGGAGATTATTGGTGACCGAGCTGGACGACGAGGAATCGAGCAGCGCGACATTCGCCCCGGCGGGAACGGCGAGACTGGGATCGGCGAGCGTGGGATCGATCCATCGCACCCGGCCGTTGCCGGCCGTCGTCAGCGCGCCGCCGACCGCATCGACGACGTTCTCCTCGAGAACCTTCGCCGGCGCCGCGGGCGCCGGCACGAGATTGTCATTGGTGTCGATCGTGCCGACGATCGCGATGTCCTTGCTGGTGGGATCAAGTTGCACCGCATACTCGGTGCCGCGGCGGATCTCGAGCTGATAGTCGCCCGAGAGCGATTGCTGCGGGTAGGTCTTCGCCACCGGGGTGGCGACAGAGAACGTGTCGCTTTGGCCACCCTGCGCGCCGGTCACCATCTCGCCGCGTTCGGCGAAGCCGATGATCAGGTCGTCGATGTAGAAGCCCTCGAAGGCATTGTTCTGACCACGTTCGGGGCTCGAGAGGTTGCCGTCGGCGCCAGCCCGGCCGGCGATGTCGTTGAGCTTCCGATTGGCCAGGTCATAGAACTTGAGCGTCGCCCCGGCGGCGAGCGTGACGCTGCTCGACAGCGTCACCTGTGTGCCGCTGGTGATCGCCACGATCGTCGGCTGCCCGGTGATGCCCAGGCCGGTGACGGCCATGCCGGTTCGCAGCCCCGAGACGCTGTCGAGGGTCACCGCCGTGCTGGCAGCCACCGCGGCGGCCGTCTTCGTCTCGTCGGGGGTCGTGCGCAGGGCCGAGGAATCCATCATGCCCGCGGTGGCGAAGTCGAAACGCAGCTTGATGTTCGACTTGCCGGCCCACTGGCCGAGGTCGACGCGCGCCTGCCGCCACGAGCCGGTGGAGTCGAAAAGTTCCTGCACCACCTGGTTGGCCGCCGTGCCGGCGGCCGAGGATGTCGTGACCGTGTTGGGGAGCTCGGCGTCGGTCGAATCGAGTGTCGACTTCGTACCGTTGTTGGTCGCCACCAGCTCCCACGTCAGCCCGTTGTCGGTCGACACGAAGACGCGAGCGCTGTCGCGCATCAAGTTGTTGTTGTTGCCAGACTCCGCGTTCTGCGAATCGAGATGGTAGGTGAAGTAGAGGGTGGCTTTGTCGGTGTAGTCGTAGCCGGCGAGGCTGAAGGAATTCGTGACGAGGCTTCCCTGAGCGCCGCCGGGGATGTTGTAGTTGTCCCCGATCGCAGGATTGCTCGTCAGTTCCTGCTGCCAGTTGAAGCCGCCCTGCCCGCTCACTCCGTACTGGCCATTGACACTGTTTGCGTTGAACTCGTGATAGCCGTTGCCAGGATCATTGCTGTACTCCTCGAGACCGAAGTACATGCTCACGCCACCGATCGTCACGTCTTTCGACTGCTGGGTGCGGGCATTGTCGGGTGTTCTGTTGATGCCGTGGCCCGGATCGGCCGCAGTTGCCGTATCGTTCGGCGCGTCACCACGGCGCTGCGTGGGGTGCCAGAGATTGAAGTCGAGAGGCGAGAAGGCCAAGCCGGTCGCACCGCCGAGAGTGGGGTTGGAGATGCTCGATTCGGGCACGCCGTCGGCATTGTTGTCGAAGACGTTCTCGAGGAGCTTCGCGTTGGCGACGTCGATGCAGACGAGCCGCCCTGTATTGGTGATCGCGAACAGCATCCCGGCGTACCGGCCGCCCTCGAGATTCACCGGCGCGCTTGCCAGCCCCTCAAAGCCGGTCGTGCCGTCGCCGAAGCCACTCAACCCGGAGGAGAAGTCCGCCACGAGCGCGGCCGCCCCGCTGAAGCGGTTCACCGTGTAGAATTGGCCGCCGGCACTCACGCCGTAGAGCGTGCCGAAGTTCTCGTCGCGGAATTGCAGCCCGGTCGTCAGTCCGGTGATGCCTGGCCCCTTGATCTCACCCTTGAGACTGTACGGGGGGTCATCTTTGTTGTAGGCGGCGCTGGCGCTCGTCCGTCCCCAGTAAAGATACGAGCTCGATCCGCCGCGCACTGAGTAGAAGATCGCGTTTTCGTACTTGCCGACGTCCGTGCGGCCGATCGTCACCGCGTCGACCGAACTGCTCGTGAGCTTCCAGAAATCGTCAGCTCCCGGCGAGGCAGGCACATCGGGGATGGCGTCACCCACGTCCGACAGCACGGCGCCAGTGCCGGTATCGACCTGGCGGAGGTGCCCGACGTTGCCGGTGTCATTGTACTGCCCGAAATACTGAAAGAGCTTCCCGTCGGGGCGCATGTCGATGTCGCCAACCTGACCGGAGCCGCTGTACCCCTGGCGGATCGTCGTCACCGTGCCGCCGGTCAGCGCGTTGCCGGTGTAGAGCCCGTCACCGGTGGACACGAACAGCACGACGTCGGCCAGGGAGAACGCCCGGACGTTGGCCGACAGTTGGATCGGCGAGCCGGTATTGATCAGCGGCCCCTGCGTGGGCAGCACAGCGGAGCCCTGGGAATTGTAGCCCAAGGCGGACTCGGCGTTGGGGGTGTCGAGGTGGTCCTCGACCACCCGCTGCACGGAGTCGACAGGCTCCAGCCGCACCAGAGCGTTGGTAGCGCCGCTCTTGAACGTGCCGTCGAGAGCACTGGGAAGTCGCGCGTTGGAGCTGATCGCCACGTAATAGATGGTCGGATCGTCCGGCGTCGCCCCGCCCGGCAGTTGGATGCCGCCGATGTAGGGATCGAGCTTGCCGACGGAGCCCCGAGAGAGATCCTTGAAGTCGTTCCCCTGGCCCGCCCCGGGCTGATCGGCGGCGATGTTCGAATCGCGGCCGATGTAGATCAGCTTCCCGGTGGAATCGAACACCGACATCGTCAGATCGCCTCGGAAACCGTCGGCGTAGTCGATGTCGAGTACCGTGGCCCAGGTCTTGCCAGCGCCGTTGACGCCGGCGATCGCCTGGATGCCCGCGTAATCGACAGAGAACTTGTACCAGCGGACGTCGGTCGACGACTGGACGCTGCCGGCGACGCTGATCGTGTTCTGGTCGCTCTGGAGGAGCTTGCCCACATTCTGGGCGTAGCTCAGCTGGTAGTTGGTGTTGAGGGAGCCGTCACCGGCGGTGCCGGCGAGGAGCGAGTTGCGCGGCAGGCCCTGGACGTCGATCCCGATCGTCGCGAAACGGATGTCGGCGTAGACGACCGTCGATCCGGGAGCCTGATCGCGCTGCTGCAGGCGGAGGCGAAGTTCGTAGGCACCGCTGGTCGCCCCCGACTCCAGATTGTCGGGGGAGGTGATCGCCGCCTCGTAGGCAGCCTTGGCGGCCGTCGGATCGACATTCGGCTGGCTGCGAACGCGGACGAAATACTGGTTGAGGCTGCCCACCGTGCCGGGGAGGATCACCCGCATGCCGGCGTCGCGGGGATTGGTCGTGTAGTAGTCGTTGCCGCGATAGTCGTCCTTCTTCATCGGCAGGGCGCCGTTGGCACCCGTGGCGGTGTATCCCAGCGTCGCGAGGGAGAGGTTGCCGTAGTCATAGTCGGCCACGACCCGCGTCGTGCCGGCGGCCACGGAGCCGGACCAGACGAACGTGATCGCTCCGGTGTCGCGATTGAGCGATGCCGAATTGACCTTCGTCGCCGGGCTGCCGATCGGGGTGAAGGTGAACGTGCCGGCCCGGTCGACCGTGAAGGTCTGGATGGCGGTGTTGCCGTTGTAGATCATCCCGGAGAGCGTGCCGGGGAGGATGTTGGCGTGGCCGAGTTGGTAGGAGAGCGTGGTGCCGGTGATCCCGTTGGTCACCGTCTCCCCGGTCACCGATCCGGTGTCGGTCTGGCTGTCAGCCGATCGGGCAAGCACATTGCCTCCGGCGTCGAGCAGCTCGAGCATCGGGTCGAGGGCCGACGACGTCTTGTCGACATCGAGCCACACTTCCGAACCGGCGTAGCCTGAGAAGCTGTAGACGTCGGCGTCGCCGGCATTGTCGGTGGCGATCGTGCCGTGGACCTCGAAGCCATCGCGGCGGGTCTCGTCGCCCGCCTTGTTCTGCGCCGATTCGGTCGACGCGCTGCCAGTGGCGAAGTTCGGCGCGAGAACGCCGATCACCTGGGCGACGGAGGGGGTCGCATTGATGTCGATCTGGTTGGTGAAGGGCGTCTCGGCCTCACGGAGGATGCCGACGTTGGTGTCGTTGGAAAGCGGGAGGAACTTCAGGCTCCTCCAACTGCCGGTGGTGGGGGCGGTGGCCGTGGCGTCGACCCAGGCCTGACCGTCGTTGTTGGTGTCGGTGACGGTGCGGCCGAGGGGGTCGAGGCTCGCGCCGACGGAGTCGTCATAAAGGCTCGTGAGCACCACCGGGTAGCCCGGCTGCCCCACGACATACACGCTGCCGCCGATGCGGTCGTCGACCTCGCCGGGGGTGCCGGTCGCCGTGAAGCCGGCGCTCGGGCCGAAGAGCTTGACGACGAGACTGGCGTTGGACTGGCTCTCGAGCCGGAGGCCAGTGCCCGTGTGGAGGTTGTCGACCGTGATTTCGCTGGTGACGACGTGGACGAGGTCGGTGTCGTCCCACACGCCGTTGACGGTGATCTCCTCGCCGCGCACCACGACGCCACTGACCGGCTGGGCATAGCCGAGCGTCCCCGCCTTCGGCAGGTAGTCGTCCGCAGCGGCGTAATTCACCGAGAAGCCCAAGTCCTGCATCGCCGCCACGGTCAGGCGGGTGAGCGGGTTGATGCCCGGATTGAGCCAGCCGGTGAGCAGTTCGGAGCCGAAGGTCGCTTCCTGCCAGTGGGCACCGGCGGTCCCCGAGCCTCCGTTGACCTCGATCGGAACGCCGGTGGCCTTGGGATCGAACGTGGCCTGATACTCGCGCAGCGCGTTGGTACCGACGTAGGAGGTGCCCGAGATGAGGTTGAGCAGCTTGCTCACGCTCGTGAAGCCGAACGCGTGAGCGAACTCGTGAGTCAGAGTGGCGACGAGCTGGGCGCTCGTCGCATCGGCCATGTCGACGCCCACGTCGGCCTTGTAGGGGAGATTGGCGTTGACGTCATTCGCAGGACGGAAGGCGGTCGGCGTGGCATTGGCGGCGATACCACCATTGCCGTCGCTCGGGCTACCGCCAAGCAGCCCAGCCTTGACGTTGATGAGGATCCCCTTGATGGTCGTGCCGTTGTCGTTCACAGGGGACAAAGCCCCGGTGATCACCGTCTCCCAGCGATCGGCTGCCGCCTGCGCCGCATCCTTGACCGCCTGCGTGACTCCGGCACCGAAATTGAGGGCGATGTCGAACGCCCCCTTCTGGCGATCGGAGGCGTAGTTGATCTTGTTGGAGATGGCGTTGTCGCGGAGGAGCGGGCCGACGTTGCCGTCATACTGTGCGTAGCGATTGACCCCATCGGTGGAGCGGCCGTAGTCGGGCGTCGCCACATCGGACATCGAGTTGGCATTGACGCTGATCGTGGCGCCGTAATTGTCGCGGAAGTCGTTCCCCACGATCACCGGGCGGGACTCGCGCACGAAGATCGTCGAGGCGTCGTTCGTGCCGCGGCCGTTGCGATCGGTGGTCGAGGCGCCGGAGGCGTTGAACTCGATGCGGCTGTTGGCGATGCGAAGGTCGGCCTGCTGCACCTCGAAGACGTCGAAGCGATCGAAGCCACCCTCGATCGACGTCTGACCGCCGCCGTAGGCGACGTAGGCGTTGTCGATGCTCGTCTTCGAGCCGTCGAGGGTGATGATTCCACCCCAGTCGCCGGGCGCCCGCACGTCGGGGGCATTGCCGTTGGTGTCGAACGTCCCGCCGGCGCCGTAGCGAATGTCGCTGAGGCTCGTGAAGATCACGCGCTGCTCGGATGTCCCCTCAGCGATCAGTTGCGCGTTGCCGCGCTCGAGCTCGATCCGCGCACCGAGGATCTTCACCACCACGCCCGGGTCGACGGCGAGCCGGCCGGTGGCCCGCGCCTCCGCCTGCCCGGTGGTCTCGTTGAGGAGGTAGCCACCGGCACCTCCGGCGATCACCAGGTTCTCCTGGATCACGTAACAGATGTCGGTGCTCTTGAAGCGGGCCGGGACGTCGAGCTTGTCGACCGGGCTGCCGAGGCTCGTGCGGATGCGAACGAAGAGGCCGTTGATGGTATTGCCGAGGAGCCGGTTGCCGCGCAGCTCGGGGCCATAGCGGCCGTCGGCGTCGAGGAAGCTGTCGGGATCGGCGGATATCGCCGCCCCGGCGCTGTAGAGGATGTCGTTGAAGGCGAGCGTCGGCCGGCTGCTCTCGACGTGGATCGGCGCGAACGACTGGAGCTGCGAATCGACGTAGACGTTGCCGCCACCGAACTTGATCCTGGACTGGCTGATCGAATTGAGAAACACCTTCCCGGTGGGGGAATCGGAGTCGTGGCGGAGCACGATCCCGCCCCACTGCCCCCCCTGCACCGCCGGACCGACGCCGTCGCTATCGCCACCGAGAGTGTCGTCGTGGTAGGAGGTGAACTGCACCTTGTGGGTCGGCGTCCCGAGCACCTGCAGGGCGGCCGCGGCCCGGCTCACGAGCCCTGAGGAGCTGCCGACGTCGAGGACGGCGGCGCGGAGCTTGAACGCAGCTCCCTCCTCGATCATCACCGTCACACCCTTGGGGACATTGAAGGTGGCGCCGTCGGGGAGCGGGGAGCCACCGAGCGTGGTGCCGATCTGATAGGTCTTCTCGTCGGCCAGCGACGCGTCGTTGCCGGTGTTGCCGAGGATGCGGATGATCCGGGTCGAGCCGGTGACGGCCGACATCGCGGCCGCGATCGTCCGGTAGGGGGAGGAGAGGGTGCCGAAGTTGAGTCCGGCGGTGGTGCTTGATGCCGTGGCGTTCTTCGAGATCGTGAACTGCGTGGCATTGACGATCGAAGTCACCACGGCGCCGGTGGGGATCCCGGTGCCGATCACCGGCCGCCCCACGACGAGGTCGGCGGTGCTGGCGATCGTCACGATCGGCGAGCCGGAGGTGGTGGTCGCTTGCGTGTTGACCCCCGCCTTGTCGACCCACAGGGTGCCGGCCGACGAGGCGGTATTGAACCAGAAGTTGAACTCACCCCCCGCCTTCCCGTCACGATCGCCGTCGATCGCGGTGCCAGTCGTGTCGACGATCGTGTTGGCCGGATCGGCGACGGGGGTGAAGTCGAGCTTGAGGTCGTAGGCGCCGTCGGAGCGGCCGCCGTAGCCGGAATCGCTCACCTCGGCGTTGTAGGCGGTGTTCCCCGTCGAGGTCACGGCGATGTAGTAGGTGCCAGCATCGAGTTCGAGACCGATGAACGAATCGCGGCCGTAGTAGTCGTCGTTGCGGGCCACGAGGGTGCGCACCCCCGCCACTTCCTTGTAGAGCGTCAGGACGGTGTCGAGCGTGCTCTTCGCCGCCTGCCCCTGGCGGGCGACGATCGTCTGCGCCGTGAGCGTGCCGGCCGTGTCGACCGCGAACTTGTAGACGTCGATGTCCGACCCGGTCTTCGGATAGAGGACGTTGAGGTGGTCGATGTCGTAGGGCATCGGGAGGATGTTCTCACCGATCGGGACCGGGGCGGCCGACTCGCCGTTGCCCATCACCGAGAGGATGTCGTAGGCGTGCCCGAGGCTGAGATAATGACCGAGTTCGTGCATGGCGGTCGAGAACCACTCACCGCCATACTCGCTCTGCCCCCAGTCGATCGTCGAATTCATGACCGCCAAGCCGCCGCCACAGATCCCGCCGACCGCAGTAGGCGGGGTCGCCGGTGAAACGGCGCGGACGTCGCCCGTGACGACCGTCACGCCCTGATCGGCGGTTTCCACGAAGCGAATGCCTGCGTAGAGGCTGAAGAGGTTGAAGATCTCGCGGGCCCGCTGCTTCTGCTGCTCGGTGATCGCGTTGTGGAGGATGTTGCCCTGCGGATCGGTGCCGTAGAAGTCCTGGAAGTTGTAGGGGGCGATGGTCATGCCCGTGGCAGGATCGACGAAGGAATAGGGCATCCCGTGCGACTCGATCCCCACCGGGATTTCGCGGTGGCCCGGTTCATCGACGGTGCCGGGCTGGCTGGGGAAGAGGAGGTCGCCCGCCGGCGTGGCGAGCTTCGGGTGGACGTCGATCGCCCCGGAGACCGCCTGGCCGGCGATGCCGAGGGCACCGAGCGCCGTGGCTGAGGCGAAGCTCGAGTTGGTGTCGGACGTCGATGTGGCCACGGTCGAGCCGATCGACAGGCTGTAGCCACCCCGCGTGGTGCCGCCGGTGGCGTTGCTACCGGTGGCGGGGGCATAGGCGGCGTTCCCGGCGCTCGACACACCGAGGTAGTAAATCCCCGCGGCAGGCGCGGCGAACGAAAGCGTCCGGGCTGTCCCGGGCGCGGCGGGTGCGCTCACGGCAACCTCAATG
>CANGIH010000024.1 GCA_947453875.1 Planctomycetaceae bacterium
GCCCTGCCGGTCGTCGAGGACACGCGCGACGCCGACGTGCTCGCCAACATCCTCGACGACCTCCCCCTGACGTTCGCCTTCAAGGCGGGCAAGACCGACCTCTTCGCCGGCCTCGGCGAGGCAGCACGGATCGCGAAGCCCTGGCGGCCGGGAAGCGCGACGGTGCTCGTCGTCACCGACGGCGACACCGTACCGGCAACCGGGATGCCGAAGATGCCCGAGAGCGTGTCCGGGGTGTTGCTCGTCGGGGTGGGGGATCCGACGGCAGGGAGATTCATCGACGGCCACATGTCGCGGCAGGATGTGGCCACGCTCCGCCAAGTGGCCCTCCGCTCCCGCGGCCTGTATCACGACGGCAACACCAAGCAGGTGCCGACCGACTCGCTTGCGACCCTCGGCATGATGCCGCGGGAGCGCCTCCTCGACCGGCTTTCCCTGCGGGAATTCGCGATCGCAAGCGCCGTGGCTGGCACGGCGATCCTCGCCCTTCTCCCCCTCCTGCTGGCCGTCGCCGGGACAGCGTGGCGGCCGGGGGTGCGGGAGAACCGCCCCCGGGGGATACTGGGAACCGACTCGGCACCGACCGGCCGCGCTGGTCCGGCCGGCGGCCGACCGACTGGGGCGCGAAGGCCCCTGCCCACGGGAGGTGTGCGATGAAGATCGTCTCGGTGCTGATCTGGATGCTCCTCCCTCTGGGCGCCCTGGCCTGGCACTTCGGCCCCGGTGTCGATGGCCGGGCGCGCGACCGGGCTGCCGCGGCCGTCGCCCGCGCCGAACAGGCGCTCGCCGCGGATGATTGCCACGCCGCCGTCTCCGCCTACTCCGCTGCCCTCGAGTCGCTCCCGGCCGGTGATGTCGCCGTGGCACGCCGGTTGCGGATCGAACGGGGCAAGGCGCGGATCGCCGCCAGCGATCTCGCCGAGGCCTCGCGGGATCTCGGCAGCCTCGTCGACGAACTCGAGGGGGATCCGACGGCCGATCGGGCGCTGGTCGATGATGCCCAAGACGCCCTTGCCACGAGCGACTTTTTCGTGGCCTGGCTCAAGCGTCTCGAGGGCTACGGCCGTGACGACTGGGAGCCGCACACCGAAAGCGCGCGGCAGACCTGGCGACGCTTGGCCGAGCAGGCCGAAGCCGACGGCGATGCCACTTCCCGCGAAGGCCATGAACACAATCTCGAGGCGGTGGTGAGGCTTGCGCGGATGGAGCCGGACGAGCTCCAGGGGCTGCCGATCCCGAAGGAGTGTGCCAACTGCAAGGGGGGGCAGTGCCGCAACTGCAACGGCAAGAAACCGGGGCGCAGGCCCACGCCGAGCCAAAACCGTTCCAAGGACGCGCGCGGCGCGTCGAGTGGCCCGCCGCCCGACGATTCTGGGTCATGAGCCCTCGTGCAACTCGGGCCTCTTCGGGTCTGTCAGGAGCGGAAACAGGAATGGAAAAAGGTCAGGGAGGACTTTTCCCACAGACTTTCATCAGTCGGAGGGGGTGCGTGATGGGGTCGTCGATCCTTGGGAGCCGATCGGCGGCGGCGTGGTCGCTCTTGATCGGGCTGGTGACCGCGCTGCCGGCCCATGGTCAAGCCGTCGTGATCCGTGCCGTGCCGATCCAGGGAGCGGCGATCCAACGGACGGCGATCCAGGTCGCACCGGTCCAGCCGGCTCATGCCGCCGGGACCGTCGTCGCACCGGTCGTCACGCCGGCCCAGGGAGGGGCGGCCGATCCCGCCGACCTTTCCTCGGGCCGCATCGAGAAAATCAAAAAACTCCTGTTCGACAGGCGTCCATCGGCGCTGTTGGGAGCGGGGGCCGAAGGGGAAGCGACGACCACTCGCGCTGCCGAGGCGCCGGCACCGGCGACCACCGATCCATTCGACCTCGAGCTGAAGGCGTTCCGCGAGGCTGCCCTCGCCGGTCGTTGGGAAGCGGTGGCGACGTTCCTCCAATCGCTCCCGGCCGCCGAGGCGACGGCGGCCCTCGACCGGCTCCTCGAGCAGCTCGCCACCCTGCCCCAGCCCCCCCCCGGGCCGACGGGTGTGCCGCTCCCCCCCGAATTCCCCGCTATCGGTGCAGCCGATGTCGTCGGCATCGCCCGTCTCCTCCCGGTGGGAGCCGGCGGAGGCACCCCTCCTGATGAAAACCGTCGGCGACAACTCGGCAGCATCGCACGGCTGGCACTCGATGGTGGCACCGAGGGGGAGGATCTCGCCGCGGCGCTCATGGCCGAGATGCGGCGGGAGGGCTCGTCGCTCGACCTGGCGAGTGCGGCGGGAATCCTCGCCGATGCCGGCCGCGCCGACCTGGCCGGGCCACTTCTCCCCCCGCTCGACGAGGCGGTGGGGGGCAGGGACACAGCCGCGATCAAGCTTCGCGTCAAGCAGCTCCGCGCGGCACGCAGCCGCGATCCGAAGTCGGTGTCGGTCGCCGAGCTCTGGGAAGCCACGGAGGCGCTGGTCGCGGCGACCCTCCCCGACACCCCCGATCGCCGATTCGCCATCGAGCAGGCGGCGGAATTGCTCCCTTCGATTCCCAAGGCCCAGGCGGAGGCATGGCTCGCGAAGGTCACGGGTACCGAAGCGGACACCGGCAGCGAGTTTGTCCGCGCGATCGCGGCCCGGGTGGCGACCGGCCCTTCCCGACATCCGCACGAGATCGAACCACGCGCGGAATGGCTGCAGCTCCTCCATCGAGCCGTGGCGGGGGCGACCGGTTCAGCGGTGGCCGACGATCCACGCTTCGCGGCGGTGCTTGTCCCCGCGGCGCGGGCCTGGACCGCCGAGGCCAAACTCTCGGCCGAACACGACACGCGTGATGCCGGCATGCGTCGCGATCCCTACGGGAATGTTTACTACTGGGAGGAGCAGCAATTGCAGATGCAGCGGATGCAGCTGCCACAGTGGCCGGTGAAGCTCGCCGACGTGATCGCTGCGGCGCCCGACGAGGCCTGGCTTTCTCGGCTGCCAGCCGCCGAACGCCCCGCGGTCGATCGGGCGATCGTGGCGATCCACTGCAAGGCGGGGGAGGTCGACAAGGCGCTTCCGGCACTCGAGCGGCTCGCGGCCGCCCACCCGGCGGCGGCGAAGACCCTTGTCAGGCCGCTTCTCGATGCCTGGAAGCTCTCCCACGACCCCAACGACGAGCGTGTCCGGCCGATGCCCTTCTTCTACGCCTTCGGCATGGACCAGCGTCAGGGGGGGATCCCGCTGTCGCGTTCGCTGCAGGAGCGGAATCTCGCGGAGCTCGAGGCGCTCGTCGGCCGGCTCCGTGGCCTGCCGGTGGGGCCGCTCGACGAGGCGCTCCTCGTCGAATGCTTCACCACCTGCCACAGTGCGGCCGAGGTGTGGCAGCCGGCGGCGATTCTTCGCGTCTTCGGGGCGACGGAAAGCCTCTCGCCGACGGCGGTGGCACTCCTGGCGGGGCGGATGCGTGCCAACCTCGCCGGCACCTGGCAGCAGCCGAGCGTGCAGGAGCAGAAAAAGACGAAACGCCGCGAGGCCGACATCCGCGCCGAGGTGGAGAAGGGCTACGCCACGGCACGCGACTTCGTCGCCGGGGCGCTCGAGCGGCATCCGGGCCACTGGGCGCTGACGGGAGCCGAAGCGGCGCTCGACCACGACGAGAACGATTTCCGGCGGAAGCTCGCCGACTCCCCCGACTTCACGAAGAACCGGCGCGCGGCGCTCGACCGCTTCGCCGAGGCGGCAAGGGCGTATGCGGCCGCCACGGCGGCGCTCCCGCGCGACGCGTGGAATCCCGACCTCCTCGACACCTGGTTCCTCGCCGGCCTCGGCGCCTGTGACGCCAAGCGGATCGACGAGACGACGCAGGCCGTGGCCGGGGAGAGCGCGAGGTTGAAGGAGGTGATCGATGCGATGGAACCGGAGCCGCGCCAATGGCACCGCGAACGGTTCGCGACGGCGCTCGTCAGCCGGCTCGCGCAGGTCAATCCGGCCGTGAAGCACCGCGTCGTCCGCGAGGGGCTCGTCGTCGCCGGCGACGAGCCGAAGGCGCGCGAGGCGAAGCAGGTGTTCGACTACTACTGCGACCTCATCCGCGAGATCGAACTGCGGGCCGACATCGACGGCCCCGACCGTGTCGGCACGGGTCGTCCCTTCGGCGTCCTCGTCTCGCTGCGTCATACCCGCGAGATCGAGCGCGAGGCAGGGGGGTTTGGCCGTTACCTCCAGAACCAGAAGGCCAATACCGCCTTCGCCTTCAACTTCGGCCGGCCTCTCGAGAACTACCGTGACAAGTTCGAGGAGATGGTGCGGCGGACCCTCGGCGAGTTCTTCGAGGTGAAGAGTGTCACCTTCCAGACCGAGGATGTGCAGAGTCGGGCCGATGCCGAATACGGCTGGCGACGCACCCCGTATGCCTACCTCGTCCTTGCTGCCAAGGATGCCAAGGTCGACCGTCTCCCTCCGCTGCGGCTCGATCTCGACTTTCTCGACACCGCCGGGCACGTGATCCTGCCGATCGAGAGCAACGCTCTCGGCCTCGACGCCGCGACCGCGGCCGATCCCCGGCCATTTGCAAGCCTCACGCTCACCGAGATCCTCGACGAGCGGAAGGCCCGCGAGGGGGAACTGAATCTCGAGATCCGCGCCACTGCCCGCGGGCTCGTCCCCGATCTGGCCACGATCCTTGATGCGGCGCCGGTCGGCTACGAGGTGAAGGGGGTCCGCGATGACGGCCTGTCAGTCGCCCGGTTTGACCCCGACTCCAGCGCCCCGGTCGTGCTCTCGGAGCGGTCGTGGGTGGTGAACCTCGTGCCCGGGGCCAGCGCCGACGGCCGCTTCCACTTCCCCGAGCCAAAGGTGGAGGTGGCCGAGAGAACCCTGCAGCGCTACGACGATGCCGATCTGATCGCGGCGGAGCCGGCGGTGACGGTGGGGAAGCGTCTCACGGGACGTCTGCTCACCTGGCCGCGGGTGGCGGCGGGTCTCGCCGGCCTCGCGATCCTCGTGGCACTCGGCGTCGCCCTCCGCACCTTCTCGCGCCGCGGCCCGGTGGCGATCGAGTCGTTCGTCGTCCCCGACCCGGCGACACCATTTGCCGTGCTGCAACTGCTCCGCGACATCCAATCGACCAATGGCCTCGATCCGCGCGGCCACGCGCAGCTCCAGGAATCGATCGACCGAATCGAGACCGGCTACTTCGCCGCGGGAGCGGTCCCGCAGGCGGGCGAACTGGAACAGCTCGCCCGTTCGTGGGTGGCCAAGGCCCGTCCGCGGAGTGGGGCGACGGAGCCGAGCTGATCGTCAGATCAGTTCGGCGATCGGCTCACGTCCGTCGACGAGATACTGCGGCCTGCCCGCATGGTCTGGGATCGTCGTCGTGGCGACATCGATGCCGAGCCTGTGGTAGAGGGTGGCGAAGACGTCCTGGTAGTGGACGGGCCGATCCTGCGGCACCTCGCCGAGCCGGTTGGTCGAGCCGATCACCTGGCCGGTGCGCATGCCGCCACCGGCGAGGAGGCAGCAGGAAGCCTGCGGCCAGTGATCGCGACCGGCATCCTTGTTGATCCGGGGCGTGCGACCAAATTCCCCCCAGGCGACGACGCTCACGTCCTTGTCGAGGCCGCGGTCGTGGAGATCGCCGACGAGCGCCGTGATCGCCTGATCGAAGCGTCCAAGCTGCTCGGGGAGGCGGATAAAGTTGGAGTGGTGGCGATCCCAGCTGCCGAACGACAGCGTCACGCAGCGCACCCCGGCCTCGACCAGACGACGGGCGACGAGGAATTGGTCCATCCAATGCGGCCCGGCATCCTCGCCGAAAGCCGGATCGGCCGAACCGCGGCCGTAACGATCGCGCGTCGCGGCGGATTCACGCTCCACATCGAGCGCCTCGACGAACCGGCTCGAGGTGAGCACGTCGAAGGCCTTCGCGGCGTAGGCGTCGTGGCCGGCGGTGGCGGCGGTGTCGCGCCAGCGCCTGAAATGATCGATCCCCTCCATCAGGCCGCGACGGTCGCCGAGCTGGTCGAGCGTCACACCGGAAAGCCGCATGCTCGACAGCCCCTCGTCGTCCGGTTGGCAGGGGGCGTGGGCGGCGCCGAGGAAGCCGGGGAGACCCGGATTGCCATAGGGGGCGTGGCGAGTCTTGATGGTCAGGCCGACAAACGGCGGCACGGCCCGGTCGACCGGCCCATGAAGGCGCGACACGGCGGCCCCGAGGGAGGGATGGCCATCCTGCCGGCCGCGTGGGCCGATGGGATAGCCGGAGAGACACAGGTCGGAGCAGTGCTGGTCGAGACCGCCATGGAGGGAGCGGATGATGGCAAATTTCTCCATCATCGCCGCGAGGCGCGGGAGGTGTTCGCAGATCTCGATGCCGGGGACGCTCGTGGCGATCGGCCGGAAGCTCCCGCGGATCTCCGCCGGCGCCTCCATCTTCAAGTCGACCATGTCCTGGTGCGAAGGCCCGCCCGGGAGGTAGACCATGATCACCGCCTTGTGGCCGAGTCCCCCGGAAGCCACGCCGCTGGAATGGCCTGTGGCCTCGGCGGCGAGGAGCCGGGTCATCGACAGGCCGCCGAGGGCGAGCCCGCCGATTTTCATCGCATGACGGCGCGACCGGCGCCGCGCGCCGTCGCAGAAACCGTCGATCGGCCGACCGGGGATGGTGAGCTGTGGATCGGTCACGGGGCGGTCCTCGCCTGGGGGGATGCCGGAAGTGATACCTTTGTACCCAGACGCCGCGGTCGGAGCGAAGGGAGATCGGGCCGTCGGCGGAGGCGCTCGAAGGGCCGCGGTTCGGTGTACGATTCCTCCGGCCAGACAATCCCCGGGAGCGTTCACCACCATGCCCCTCTATGAATATGTCTGTCGCGCGTGCGAGGAGCGTTTCGAACTGCTCGTCCGCGGCGACGACACGCCACAGTGCCCGCATTGCCACGGAAAAAAGCTCGAAAAGCTTCTCAGCGTCGTCTCGGGGCATGTCGCCGGCGGCAAGGGGAACGCGGCTTCCGAGCCCGGAGGCTGTGGCCGGCCGCAGTGCGGCACGGGAGGGTGCGGGGGAATGATGGGATGATGGCGCGTCTCCTTTCGCTCGCGCGGCTCGTCGGCGTGATCATGGCGCTCACCGGCGCACCGTCTGCCGCCACCGAGCTCCGTGCCGGCACGGCGGTGGTCGACGTCACCGATCCCGGCGCCGAGAAGGTTCACGATCCCTCGATGGCGAAGGTGCTCGTCCTTGAACAGGGGGGGATTCGCGGTGTGCTCGTCACGATCGACGTGGTCGCCATCGGCGGCATCGGCCCGATCGGCGACGGTTTTCTCGCCGAACTCCGCACGCGCCTCGCCCGCGACCATGGCATCCCGCCCGAGGGGGTGATCGTCAACGCGAGCCATTGCCACGCGGCGGTCTGCCGCGATGTCGCCGACCGGGTCGTCGCGGCGGTGGCGGAAGCGAAGCAACGGATGGTGCCGGTGAGGGCCGGCGCCGGCACGGCGAGCGAAACGCGGATCAGCGAGAACCGGCGCGTCGACCTCGTCGATGGCTCCCAGGCCGACATGCGCCGGGCCTATGCGATGCCTGCCGATGGAGAGATCGCCGCCACCGGTCCGATCGACCCCCAGGTGGGGCTCCTCAAGCTCGAGGCGCTCGATGGCTCGCCGGTCGCGATCGTCTATCTCTTCGCCTGCCACCCGATCATGAATCCGCCGCGCCGCGGCAGTTCGGCTGATTTTCCCGCCGTCGCCTCGCGACTCATCGAGGGAGCGCTCGGCGGGGGGGCGGTGGCGTTCTTCGTGCAGGGCTGTGGCGGCGACATCAATCCGGTCCGCTACAAGGAGATCGACCGGCCCGCCGATGCCGAGCCGCTCGGTAGCATGCTCGGGGGCACGGTGCTCGCGGGGCTGCGCCGGATCGAGACCTCGGCCGACGCGCCGCTCCTGCTTGCTCGCGAGCTCGTGCAGGTGCCGCGCGGCACCGACTACGCGGCGCGGATCGGGCGCCTCGAGGCCGAGCGAAACTTGCTCGTGGAGGGCTTGAGCCCGACGAACATTGCCTTCGAGCAGTTTCTCCCGCGGCTTGTCGAACAGGCCATCTTCCCCGGTGATCCGGGCCGGTCGCGACAGCGGACGCTCCACGAGCGTGCCCTCACCGCCGACCGGCCCGACGAGACGGTCGAGCACGACCGACTCCTCGAGGGGGAGGTGGAGGCCTATCTGCAGAACATCGCATCGATGGAGCGGATCACCCGCCTCAACGTCAACCTCGCGCTCCTGAAGAGCCATCTCGCCCGCCGCGACACCGCCGCTCAACCGGCACTCGACGCCGAGATCGGGGGCTTGAGGGTGGGGGACTTCCGACTCGTGACCTTCCCGGGGGAACTGGTGTCGGAGATCGGCCTCGGCATCAAACAGGCTGCCGGCCATCCGACGGCGTTCGTGGCCGGCTACACCAACGGCTATCTCCATTATCTTCCCACCGCACGGCAACGGGCCAACACCGGCTTCGCCCAAGAAGACTGCGATTGCCTGGTCGCCCCGGAATGGGAGCAGGTCTTCCGGGATGGCGCCGCGCGGATGTTTTCAGGGCTGGCGGGGGAGTGACGGGCCCGGCCGGCGTTCCACCCTGGGCTTCCGCGGGGGTATCATAGTGGCCCCTCCGCGCGGTCCGGGTGGAACCGCGCCGGATTTCCCCCTCTCTCGATTCCGGGAACCGCTCCGCACCATGACACGCCCCATCGCTTCGGTCTGTCGCGTCGTCCTCATCCTTTCCACGCTTTCGCTCCTTCCGGGTGCCCGGGGAGCCGAGACCTGGGAGCAGTTGGCGGAGAAGCAGCCCTCCGGCGGCGCAGCGGCCGAGGTTCCCGTGGTGAAGAAGGGGCTCGCCGACTGGATCTGGGGCCCGAGCGACGACGGTGAATACCGGCTCGCCAAGTCGTTCACCGGCGGCGTCAAGAAAGCGGTCATCACCGCCACGGCCGACAATCGGATGACGCTCCTCCTCAACGGCAAAGAGATCGCCAAGGGCGACTCCTGGGAAAACCCCGTCGCCGTCGACCTCACGAACGACCTGAAGGTCGGCGACAACGAGCTCGTCGCCATCGTCGGAAACGAAGGGGGCCCGGCGGGTTTCTCCTGCCGAATCGTCCTCACCGCCGCCGACGGGAGCGAGCAGGTGATCACGAGCGACGCCTCCTGGAAGGGAGCGCCGGCCGGCAAGCCGACCGACTCGGTCACCGTCCGCGTCGTTGCCAAGGCGGGGGAAGGGCCGTGGAAGGCGGCCCTCGCCGGCGAAGCCAGGGGTGCCTCGGCGCAGCCCTTCAATCTCCTCCCCGGCTTCCAGGTTGAAAAACTCTTCACCGTCCCGCAGGCCGAACTCGGCTCCTGGGTCTGCCTCACCACCGATCCGAAGGGGCGGCTGATCGCCAGCGACCAGGGCGACAAGGGGCTCGTGCGGATCACGCCGGCGCCGCTCGACGGCTCGAAGCCGACGGTTGTCGAGAAGATCCCGGTCGCACTTTCCGGTGCCCAGGGACTCCTCTGGGCGTTCGACGCGCTCTACGTCGTCTGCAACGGCGGCCCCGGCAGTGGCCTCTACCGGGCGACCGATTCCAACGGCGACGACATCCTCGATCATGTCGAGAAGCTCCGCACGTTCGAAGGGGGCGGGGAACACGGCCCCCATGCCATCCGCCTCTCCCCCGATGGCAAGAAGCTGTTCATCATCTGCGGCAACCACACCCTCCCGCCGTTCGCCGTGAAGAACATCACCGAGCCGCAGACGCTCGGTGGCATCCGCCCCAATCAGCGCCGTGTCGAGCTTCCCCCGGAGGCCACGAGCCGCTTGCCCGCCAACTGGGACGAGGATCTCCTCATCACGCGTCTCTGGGACGCCGGAGGCCATGCCGTCGGGATCCTCGCGCCGGGCGGCTATGTCGTCAGCACCGATCCTGATGGCAAAACGTGGGAAATCTGGACCGGTGGCTACCGCAATCCCTACGACTTCGCCTTCAACGCCGACGGCGAGATGTTCGTCTACGACGCCGACATGGAGTGGGATTTCGGGTCGCCGTGGTATCGGCCGACGCGCGTCAACCATGCCACGAGCGGCAGCGAACTCGGCTGGCGTTCCGGCGCCGGCAAGTGGTCGCCGGCGCTTCCCGACAGCCTCCCCGCGCTCGTCGACATCGGCCCCGGCTCGCCGGTGGGGGCATCCTTCGGCTACGGCGCGAAGTTCCCCGCCAAATATCAAAAAGCGTTCTTCATCTGCGACTGGACGTTCGGGACGATGTACGCGATCCACCTCACGCCCGACGGCTCGACCTACAAAGGCGAGAAGGAGGAGTTCGTCTCGCGGACGCCGCTCCCGCTCACCGACATGACGATCGGCCAGGATGGGGCCGTCTACTTCACCGTCGGTGGCCGTGGCGGCCAAGGTGAGCTCTACCGGGTGACCTACGTCGGCAAGGAATCGACCGCCCCGGTCGATGCCAAGTCGACCGCCGGAGCCGAGAGCCGCAAGGCTCGCCAGGCGCTCGAGGCATTTCACGTGAAGGGGGCCGACACGAAGGCGGCCGTCGCCGCGGCGCTCCCGCAGCTTGCCAATCCCGACCGCTTCATCCGCTACGCCGCCAGGATCGCCCTCGAGCACCAGCCACTCGAGGCCTGGGCCAACCAGGCGCTCACGAATTCCAATCCGCTCGCCCGGATCCATGCGGCGATCGCCGTCGCCCGCCAGGGAGAGCCGGCGATGCAGCCGGTGGTGCTATCCACCCTCGATGGCGTCGACCTGACCAAGCTCGATACCGCCGGGAAGATCGATCTCGTCCGCGCCTACGAGCTCGCGATGATCCGGCTTGGCGACCCGTCGGCGGAGGCGAAGGGGAAGATCGCCGCCAAGCTCGGGCCGCTGTTTCCCTCGGGATCCTTCGATCTCGACCGCGAGCTCTCGAGCCTGCTTGTTGCCGTTCGTGCCCCGGGGATCGTGACACAACTCGTCGGCCTCATGGCCGAGCCGTCGAAGTCGGCCGGCGCCACCAACCTCGCCCCCAACGAAGAGGAGCTGAGACAGCTGATCACGCGGAATGCCGGCTACGGCAGCTCCGTTCGCGACGCCCTCGAGAAGCGCAGCGATCTCCTCCAGGTCCACTTCGCGTATGTCCTCCGGACAGTCAACGAGAAAAATGCCTGGACGCTCGACGACCGCAAGGGCTACCACGGCTGGTTCAACCGTGCCCAGCAATGGGCCGGCGGCGCGAGTTTCCGGAAGTTCCTCGTCAACATCGAGAACGACAGCCTCGTCGGCCTCTCGGAGAACGACAAGCTCGCCCTCGAGACGATCGGCGCCCGCAAGGCCTACGTGCCGCCGCAACTGCCGAAGCCGGTTGGGCCGGGGAAGGCCTGGTCGGTCGACGATATTCTTGCCGCGGCCGAGAAGGGGCTCGCCACGGGGCGCGACTTCGAAGGGGGCAAGCGAACATTCGCGGCGGCCCGGTGCGTCGTCTGCCACCGCTTCGGTGACGACGGTGGCTCGACCGGCCCTGATCTCACCCAGGCCGGCGGTCGCTTCCAGCTCAAGGACATGATCGAAGCGATGGTGGTCCCGAGCAAGGTGATCTCCGACCAATACAAGGGGAGCATCGTCACGACGCAGGGGGGCAAGGCCCACACCGGCCGGATCGTGTACGAGTCGCCGGAGAAGGTGGTCGTCGTCACCGATCCGGAGGATGCGACGAAGTTCGTCGAGATCCCCCGCGCGGACATCGACGAGATCATTCCGGCGGCGGAGTCGCTGATGCCGAAGGGGCTCCTCGACACCCTCAACGAGGGGGAGATCCTCGATCTCCTCGCCTACACGCTCTCGCGGGGGAACAGCAACGATGCCCGGTTCAAGAAGTAGGTCTGCGACGGGGGTGATCCTTGCGACCATCGCGGCGCTCGCCGCCGGGTCTGTCGCCGCGATCGATTTCTCCCACGAGGTCGTCCCGATCCTGCGGGCCACGTGTGGCAAGTGCCACACGGGCTCGCAGCGGCAGGGGGGCTTCTCGATCAACGACCGGGAGGCGATCCTCGCCGGTGGCGATTCAGGCACCCCTGGGCTTGTCCCTGGCGATGCCGCAGGGAGCGAACTGATCCGCCGGATCGTGAGCACCGATCCCGATATCCGCATGCCGAGCGAGGGGGAGGCGCTGCCGGCCGAGGCGGTCGCGACCCTCACCCGCTGGGTCGAGGCGAAGGCGCCGTGGGAGGATGGCTTCTCATTTGCCGGCAACACCTACGAGGCCCCCCTCGCCCTCCGGCCGGTCACGCTTCCAGCGCCCCACGACGGCCGTCTCCATCCGGTCGATCGTCTCGTCGATGCCTACCAGGAAGCGAAGGGGGTGCCGACGCCGCCACGCTCTGAC
>CANGIH010000025.1 GCA_947453875.1 Planctomycetaceae bacterium
GGTTCTATCCCTGAGGAGAAATCATCATGTCACTAGTATCGCCTGTCCTTGCCGCCACAATGACGATTTGGGAGTTGCTTGGCATAGGCGCTCTTGCAGTCGCCTTGGGTGTCGCCTTCATTTTCGCAGGAGTGCAAAACATCAAGACTCAGACAGCTGAAGAAACAGGGCGTCGGCGATTGGTCAATGATCTCTTCGGCAACAGCAATACATATACAGGCTCGAAAGCGGTGCTCCAGGGGCGGATTAAGGTTGCGTGTGGGGTAATGATGATTGTTTTTGGTGTTGCTTACCCGATCGTGATTCCGTTCTTCGTCAAATAGAATCGTCTCTCGGGGAAGAGGAGCCTGGGTGGGGTCTTGAAGGTGTCCTGAAGCAAGACAGAACAAAGCGATGCAGCAGACTCGCGATAACGCCCGGCGGTGTGGATAATCTGTTGGCTGCGAGCTGCTGATCGTAGCCGTTCTGCTGCCGCGACCGGCTGATCGAAGCATTCCGCTACGGAGGCGTATTGGATGGACGGGGTGGACGGAATTACCGGTGCGGGTCAACTGCTCCGCGTCTTCGGTTCCTGGCCGTCATTCCATGACGCCGAGGTACTGTGGCTGCGGCTTGACCGGCTCGCCCGCCGTGAAGGCTGTTACGGGCCGACACTAGAGACGATGGTCCACGCGTTCGAGATGACGAAGGAAGTAGGCGAGGACGGGCACTATGTCTTGCGGCACCACGTCTTGGTCCTCCTAAGGTTCCTCGATGTGGACGAGCTGCGGCTGGAAAGGTTCAACTACCAGAACGCGCTGATGGGGATCACCTTCAGGGACCTACGGGACCGGCAGATGGAGCGTGTGCGGTGGGCGGTGCACTTTGATTCGGCCTTTGGGGCAGATGCGTCGTTTAAGTGCTTCGCGATCGAGGTGGTCAGCGTCGTCCCGTGTAATAGGGTCGGAGAGCCGATCTAGGCCGAACACGAAACGCCCCCAGACGGAGAAAGCTGAAGACGCTGGCGCAGATGGGTGCGCCAGTCGCCCCTCGACAGCTGATGCAGTGCGATCCTCATGAGGGCGCGCAACGGATGATCGCGAAGAACGACATGATGCCTTTGCTACTCGATGTCTGCCCGTCGTTCATGCCGACGTGGGAGTCGTTCCAGGACGAATGGCGGCAGGAGGCCGACGGTCCCCCGCTCTATCTGGTGTTGGCGGAGTTTGCCCAGCACCTCATCGGGATGGTCGAGCGGGGTGAGAAGGCTGTCCTCGTCGCCGTATTCACCGCCGTCGAGCGGCTGCTCGTGGAGGGTGATCCGTACGTCCGAGAGGCGACCGTCGTTGGGCTGCTGGAGAGCCTGCAGAACCTCAACCTGCACCCCAACGGCACCGCCCCTGAGCAGATCCTCCCCTACCTGGCGCCGGCATCGGCCCGGTGGTGGGAGAAGCTCCAACGTTTTTGGCAGCACGGGGAATTGCTCACTGACGACGACGGGGCAGCACCCGCCGCCGGGGGCGGATAGTCTGAGCGGCGTCGTGGCTCGAGCGGCCCCGCCGCTGAGCGGGAACGATCGGCGAGCTGAGGCGTTCCGATGGGCCGGGGCACTGGATCGCAGTCGCCAACGGCACGCGAGCCATCCGCCACCGACCCCGCCAGAGCCGTCGTCCCAGGTGAGGAATAGCCTCTCCGCTGCTGAACCGAAGCCATTTCGAAAAGCGGATGGGGTGGGATTTGAACCCACGAACGACTTTCGCCGTTGCCGGTTTTCAAGGTCGGCGAAGGGGTCTACACGACTTCCGGTGCGAAAACCGCCGAAAACAAAACGCGGACGCTTTCTGGCCTCTGTTCTCCGCGGAACACCCGCAGTCGGCCGCTGCCGCCGAACCGAGACACGCCCGCGCTTTCGAGCAACACCGAGAACGGTCGCACGACACGTAGCCGACAGGCGTGCCTTGCTCGGCAAGCCGTGACTCGAAACGGCGTGAAGGCTCCCTTCCGGCCAATTCACCCTCCAGGACCTCGAGCCGATCACTGACAACCACACGGACGAGTCGTGCAGGCCTGTGTCGCCGAGAGGAGTTCCCGGTCGGCATGGAACGCTCGGGCTGCCTTGTCTCGCTCCTCGGGTGCCAGCGTCTTGCGGGTGCCGAGCCCGGTGAAAGCGAGCCGGACAGGGACACAAGGGGAGCGGAGCCTGTTGGCGGCGGAGCGTTCGCAGGCTGTGGCCAAAGTCGGCTTCACAGCCCCGGCGAGGGCGCTAAATTGCTGCCATCGGGCACGGCTTGATCCGAGACAGACCCAGGAGGGGGCATGGCACTCGGGAAGCGACGTCGGGAACGGCCGTCTCGCTGTCCGTGGAAAAAGTCATCCATGACCTTTTTCCACTCGAGACAACCCTGAAACAACCAAGGTGTTTCAGGGTTGTCTTCCACCGCATCCGGCGGCGGGGCACTTTTTCCACAGCCTGAGCCCCACGACCAAGACGCGAGACAGATTGCTGACAAAAGGCACGTTGCCAAACTCCAGCAGGGCTCACCGGAGAGCATTTCGAAGGCCCGGTCACAGTACCGTCATCCCGAGGATACCGAGTCTGGAGTTGTTGGGCAGCGTGACGGACACGAGCGTCTTGCCAGCAGGAACTCGGTAGGCGTAGCCGTAGACGTAGTTCGTCAGGCTGACGACGTTGCCCACTTGGTTCACCCGCTGCGGTTGCATCTGGATGATCGTTTCGCCGACGTTGTTCTGCGGGTTGCACCAGTCGCTGAACGACTGCGTCCAGATCGCCGTCGAGCCGTCGGAGAAGCGGAGTTTCAGTTGCTGGCTCCCCTGATTGCCGTTCGACCCCGCACCGGCGAGGTAGAGCCATCCGAAAGGTCTGTTCGGCATGTCGATCTGCTGCCCCGTCCCCTTGACGAAGTTGTTTTGACCGCTGCTCGAGTTCGGCACCGGACCGAAGCTGAAGGTCGCCCCGCTCCAGGCGATCGTGGACTGCAGATTCCCCGAGTAGTAGTAATTTCCGCTACCGTCGAAGCCCTTTTGGTTGGCCACTTGGGTGCTGCCATTGGCGATGCCCCAGGCGTTGTACGAGCCCGACAGATTCACCGCCGTCGAGTTTGTCATCTGGAGGTCAAGGAAGCGGACGTTGCTGTTGTTCGGCAGCGTGATGCTGGCGAGCGTTTTGCCAGAGGGGATCGTGTAGCTGTAACCGTAGACGTAGTTCGTGAACTGCTGCGCGCCGCCAGAGGCTGTGTCACGGTAGTACTGCGTGGAGATGATCGCCTCGTGGCCGTATTTCTGTGGGCTGCCCCAGTCGCTGAACGACTGCGTCCACGTGACGGTCGAGCCGTCGGTGAAGGTGAGCGTGAGCCTCTGGTTCTGCTGCGAGCCGTTCACCGCCGCCCCGGCGAGATTGAGTTGCGTATAGGCGCCCTGCGGCACGGCGATCGTCTGGCCCAGCCCTGGAATGCAGTCGGGCTGGGTGGGGCCGCCAAGCTGGAAGTTCACGCCGTTCCAGGCCAGCGTAGGCGAGGATCCGAGCGCCTCCCAGGAGTAGGCGTAGCCGTTGCCGTCGAAGCCGCCGCCGGAGAAAGCCGTCCCGTCAGCGGCGATTCCGACGACCTTGCTCCCGATATCGACCGGATTGCCCTCGGCCCCGATCAGCAGCGACCCCGCGGGGCTCGTGCCGACGAAGTTGGCGGCCGTCACGGTGAAGTAGGTCGACTGACCCGCCGCGAGGCCGCTGAAGGTGCACGACGGGGAGGTGGTCGTGATCGTCTGGCTGGTTGTTCCCTGGAACACCGTGGCGGTGTAGGAGATGATTGGTGAGCCGTTGTTGGGCGGCGCCGTCCAGTTCAGCGTCGTCGTGCCCGGGGCGGGACCGTCGCTCGCGGAGAGATTCTCCGGCGCGGACGGGTTGCTACAGACCTGCTGGACGAAACTCTCGGTGTTTGGCCCCCCCGATGTCTTCGGCAACGTACGGTAGCTCGTAACCCACGCTGAGCCGTCCTTGCCGGAGGTGAGTCCCACGGCGCTTTTATTGGTGCCGACGAGGCTGGTGGCCGACTGGGCGGCCCAGGTTCCCCCGTTCCTCACGATCGGCTGGATCGTGTTGCTGTTCTCGTTGATCACCCAGATCCCGTCCGGGCGCGCGGCCAGCCAGGTGGGACCCGAGCCGACGGCGATCGCCGATTTGGCCGTGGACGTGCCGTTCGAGTTCGTGACCTGCTGGACGGTGTTGCTTTGGTAGTTCGAAACCCAGACCGATCCACCGGAGCCGGGAGCGAGCCCAAAAGGCATTTTGCCGACGGTGATCGCCGACTGGGGCGTCCACACCCCGTTGACGCTCGAGATCTGCTGGATAGTGGTACCGGTCGGAAGCGTGGGGAGTTGAATTTTGCCAATTGGCCCCAAATCAAAAAAAGGGGCAAAAACGTTGATTGTTTCCGTTCCCCATTGGCCGATCGATGCAGCCCATATCGACCCGTCCGAACTTGTGGTCAGTGTATACGCCTGCTGAGCGAGGGCTATCGGCGGCTGCGCCACCCACGTGCCGTTCATGTTCACGATCTGCCGGACCGCGCTGTTTTCTGTGTCTAAAATGCTGGAAGCGACCCAGATCGATCCGTCGAGGCCTGCGGTGATCGCATAGGGCGCAACTGCACCTTTGGAGCTGGTGAAGTCGGTCGCGATCGGCGGCTGTGCCGTCCATACACCATTGGCGTTGACGATCTGCTGCACCGCACCGCCGGTCTGGTGGTAGTAAATGTAGATGCCAACCGTCTCGAAGCTTGGGGTACCGCCGAGTGTGACCCAGATCGAGCCATCCGAGGCGATGGTGATCATTTGGGGGTGCGGGCCGACGGGGATTGGCGACTGGGCCACCCATGCGCCGTTGACGTTCACGATCTGCTGGATCGTGCTGCTCCCGTAGTTGGCTACCCAGAGTGAACCATCCGAGCCGGTCGTGGTGCCGAAGGATTGAACGTTCTTGCCGAGTTGTATCAACGCCGCTGCCTGAAAGGCCGTCGTGGCCACCGGGCCGGCGCCGCCGGCCGTGTTGGGGGTCACTGTGAAGGTGTACTGGCTCGTCGCGCTCAACCCGGTGAACGACATGCTCGTGGCCGTCGTCGACGAGGTCGTCGTCGAGGTGATGGTTGACGAGTCTTTGTTGATCGAGATGGCGTTCATCGAGACGGTATAGCTCGTGGCGCCAGCCGCCGGCGGATTCCACGAAAGCAGGAGGCTGCCGACCCCGGTGGCCGCGACGGCGAGGTTTTGCACCGCCTCGGGCACGGCGGCCGCCGTCAGCGTAGCGGTGGTCGACCGGCCAAATTGCGGCTGCAGCACCGTGAACGTGCCGAAAAGCCCACGGTCTGCACCGAAGTCGCGATAGGTCACATCGAGGCGGAACTGGCTGGCGGCAACTCCCACGACCCGCTCAACCTGGACGCGATTGTCAGCCCCGACCGAATAGTCCACATTGATCGTCCGGTTGCGGAAATTGACCAACTCCGGCAACGTCACTTTCAAGGCCAGAGTGCCGCGGTTGAGGACGCCGTCGTACATGCCCTGAATGCCCCCGCCGTAGCTCCCTGCGACGATCGACCCCTTGTACGTGTCGGTGGCCGGCGACGCAGGCGTGATCACGCCGGAATCGAGCGACTCGATCCAGATCTTCTTGCTGGACTGTGCCTTAGGATTTCCGGCGACCGCCGCAGTCATGCTCACGGGCACGAACTGGTCTCCGTCACGGCTGCCGTCCTGAAACGAAACGAACGAAATTGACTGCGGCTGATTCCAGTTGGCCGGCGTGAATCGCAACGGCGTGGAGGGCACGCCCACTTCGAGCGGCGTGAGGCTCTTGAACGTCACGGTGATCGCGCTGTCGGGCCTCCGTGTGAGCCGGACGCTCGCGGCGAGTTCGGTGCCCTCGGCTACCCCTTCCGTCGCCCCGGGAGCCAGCAGGCTGTGGCTGTTGTCGCCCAACACCGATACGAGCGTGCTGAGCAGGCCTGTCGCGAGCGCCAGCCGCGGCTCGAGCGACTCGAGCTTCAGCCCCCGTTCTCGGCGACGGCGGGCCGCCTTGCGGGAGCCGCTGGCCAAAGCTGTGGAAAACCGAGGGGAGGTAGCCATAAAGAATTCTCTCGTCGAAAAAAGTAAGAATAAAATTGTTCGCGGGCGGGCCAAGAAGTCCGACCGATCCGATACCGGAAAGACCAAAGGGGATTGGACGAATAGGCTCTCACAAAATCTCGCTCGGCACGTCATTTGAGCACGCACCCTTCATGGTCTCGTGACCCATGAAGGGAGCCAGGCTGGCAGGCGCTCGAATGCCGGATGCGTTCTTCTTGGAGTTTGGAGGGTCTCTTGCCACCCGAGGAGCCGGTAGGTTCTGAAGGTGGACGCCCTCAGGGTCCTCACCGGACCGTGGTCAGGGGGCTGTGGTACGTGCTGGTCACCGGTTGCCGCGGGGAGGACTGCCGCTCGAACTCGGCTGTTCGGGTCACACCGCTCACCGGCGGCTGCGGCCGTGGAACGAGGCCGGAGTGTGGGATGAAATCCACATGCACTTTCTCGCACTGCTCCGCAGGGCGGTCGCCGACTTCCCACACGTCCCGGGCAAGCGAGGCAGGCATCGCAGTCACCCAGACGAACTCCTCGCGGATTACGGGAACCGCGAAGCCCTGCGTGCGAAGGGCATCGAGCCGGTCATCGCTCGTCGCGGAGAGGATCAGCGAAAGTCTCGGACGGATCCGGTGGGTAGTCGAGCTGACGATCAGTTGGTTCAATGGATTCCGCCGCATTCATGTCAGATTCGACCGATCCATTCCCATTCAGCAGGCTTGGAATGAGATCGCCGCAGCCATTGCCATTATCTGTTTCCGCGTAGCACCGCGGTGCGGCATCTCGCTCGGGCTGGTTTTGTCCAGAGATTGTGGAGACTACTTTCACGCCGTGTGAGTGTCAACGTTTGGGTCGATGACTCGGCCGCAACACTGACCTGCCATTGGCCTACCTTGGAAATCCAAATCCAGGCTGCCGCCTCACAGGAAATTTCTGACCCCGCTGCCGAGCGCAGGCGTTCGTCGCCAGAGAGCCGCTTGATGCCATGGCTGGCCGGATCGAACTCTTCGATCCCGGTCCCCCGGTGCGACCGTCCGACGCGGACGCTCCACAGATCGCTCGCCACCTTCTTGAAGTGGAGCGACGGGTGGAAGGCGACCTGCTGCCAGACGCGGTAGGCCGCGGTGGCCTGTTTGCGAACGTCCCGGGGCAGTTGGCGATACGATTGCCAGAACCGTCGGATCGCGACGCTCGGAATCCTCACCGTGCCGCCTCGTCGGCTTCCTCAGAAAGCAGCTCCTCCAATGGAGGGCAGCGGCCGGCGGCGAGGTCGGCCCGGGCCTCCTCGACGAGACGGTCGAGGCGACCGGCCGCGGCGTCGGCCTTGATCTGCCGATCCCAGTCGTCATCGACGGGGGGATGGAGCATCGCCATCAGTTCGGCATAGTCGCGGGGCGAGAGTTTCTCGATCGCCGCCTTGATTTCCAGAAGCGTGGTCATGCCACGATCCTATCCCCCTCCCCCGGCGACGGGCAAGATTCCTGGGCCTGGACGGAAAGAACGCCGTCCAAAAGCCGCTCGGCCCTGCCTCAACGATTCCACGTGAGCGACACGGGGCTACGCACGTTGACCACGAGCCGGGGCTGCCCCGACCAAGTCATCCGTCGATCAGCCGGCGAAGCGACAGGATCTGCTCGGCAAGCTCTTCCGTTCGAGGGAGATCTTCGACGACCTCATGCCGCTTGAGCAAGCGGTCGGTTTCGTGCCGCTCGAGCCCAAAGAAGAGCCCGAGTTGGTGGTGGGTAATTCGCTCTTGGCGGTAGAGTTCCACGAAGGCCGCTTCCTTGGCAACCACGTCAAGGTCGGCGAGTTCCCGACGGAGTTGATCTTCCACCGAGGCCGGCAAATCGAAGCTGATGGACACGGCGAAGTCCTCGTCGTTCACTGGAATTTCCCGATTCTATCCGACTTGTGTCAGGACCTGCCAGATTGGTCGGCGAAAGCACGTGCCGAAGGAAGGTCTCGTCGGCGATCACCCTACCCACCGGCGCTCGCTTTTCGCGCAGCGTTGCGATCACGCTGCAGCGGGGTCGGTGAGTTACGGACTCCGGATCCGCTCATGCCCTGCTAGTCTGTCGCAGCGACGGCCGACGGCGCAAACGATCAGCGCTGTGGAAAGCCACGAAAGACCCCATCCGGATCAACGCTCTCGGCGAACTCGCGAAAATCCATGTTGGCGATGGACAGGTTGTTCTCCACGCCCCATATCTCGCTCGGGATGACCCGGAACGTCCGGCCGGGCTCATCGTTGAGGTCGACCACGAGGATCGGCCGTTCGGAATCCGTGAACGTTGACGTATCCGCGATGAATGCGAAACGACGATCGCCACCTTTCGGACACAAGACGACCAATTGCTCGATCGTGAGTGCGTCGTAGTCCGGATCGCTGACACCATCGATGGACGCCGTGAAGCCGTCCGCGCTCGGTCGCCTGATGGCTTCGCACAGAGCGGTCCAACCTGCATGTTCGGAGAAGTTCGTCCGAAGCAGCAACGAATGGTCGGTCTTGGGCAACGGTTTCACATGGCCCTCCGCTTGCTCACGACCGCGGTCCGCCGCCAATCCCGCCTTTCGGTCCATCACTCGCGACGCCGCCAGCTTAGCTCACAGGCTTGCCGGGCACCTACCGGCAGCCTCTGCCGGCCACCCACAGGCAGACCCGAATTCGCGTAGATTGCGAGAAACACGAAACGGATGGGGTGGGATTTGAACCCACGAACGACTTTCGCCGTTGCCGGTTTTCAAGACCGGTGCATTCAACCGCTCTGCCACCCATCCCAATCAACGCACAGTCGCCCCGCCATCACCGCAGCCGACTTCAGCACACCCAGACGCCAGCCATCAACCCCAGGCACCATCACCAGCACGGTCCCGCAGGGGACGGCAAATTCCTCTCTGGCCGTCGCCAAGGCGATCCACTGCGAAAACCGTTCCGGACGCAGTCTAGCACCCCCGCCCGGGGAATCAGGATCCCACCCCCAAACAGCGGCGAAGCTGCCACAAGGCCTTCCACCACAGGTCGGCTTTGACGGACGAGCCGATTTTCCCTAGATTTCTGGTTGCGATCGGGGCCTACGGACCGGCGGCACCCCTGCCCCCACCATGGCCCCCTCCGCATTCCGTTCAACTTTCCCCTCGAACACCAGACAGGACCAGCGATCCATGGGCGGCATCAGCAACCGGATGAAGGAAATCAAGCGGCGCCGGCACCGGAAGCAGAGGGTCGCAAAGTTCGAGTCGAAGCTCAAGAAGGCCAACCAGTCGGAGCGGCTCATCATGGCCGACAAACTCCGCAAGATGACCACCGGGTGCGAAGTCCTCATCGCGCGGATGGGTCTCGAGGAACGGAAGCGCAGCTGATCGACGACGTCGCAGCAATTCCGATACAAGACAACCGGCTCTCCGGAAAGCACAGGGGCCACGTGAACTGAACAGTTCGCGAGGCCCCTCCTTTTTCGTTCGTGTTTCCGGACGCCAGTCGCCCGCCGATCACCCCCAACCCACTTCAGGCGGACGTGAACAGGAACTCGTCCTGCACGAAGTCGATCCGCACCAGGCTCCCCTCCGCAAATCGGCCGGAGAGCAACTCCCGCGCGAGCGGATTTTGTAACTGCTGCTGGATCACCCGCTTGAGCGGCCGCGCACCATACGCTGCGTCGTATCCGAGCCGGGCAATCTCCGCCACGGCACCCGCCGAACATTCGAGCGTCACCCCTGCCCGTGAGGCCTGCTCGATCAGCCGGTTGATCTGGATCGTCACGATCTTTTCGATATGCCGCTCGTCAAGCGGATGGAAGACGATCGTCTCGTCAATCCGATTGAGGAACTCGGGAAGAAACCGGGTCTGGAGCGATTCCTTCACCGCATTTCGAATCTCCTCCTGCGAGCCCCCCTCCTTCGTGATCTCCTGGATCAGCTGACTTCCGATATTGCTCGTCATCACCACGATCGTGTTTGTGAAGTCGACCGTGTGACCGAGGCTGTCGGAAAGCCGGCCATCGTCGAGCACTTGGAGGAGCACGTTGAAGACGTCGCGGTGCGCCTTCTCGATCTCGTCGAGGAGGACGACCGAGTAAGGGCGACGACGCACCGCCTCCGTCAGCCGCCCTCCCTCCTCGTAACCGACATATCCGGGGGGCGCCCCGATCAGGCGGGCCACCGTGTGCTTCTCCATGAACTCGCTCATGTCGATCCGAACCATGGCGTTCGAATCGTCGAAGAGCACCTCTGCCAGCGCCTTGCACAGTTCCGTCTTCCCCACGCCGGTAGGACCGAGGAATATGAACGACCCGATGGGGCGGTTCGGATCCTGAAGCCCCGATCGGCTCCGCCGGACGGCATTGCTGACAGCCTCGACCGCCTCGTCCTGACCGATTACCCGCTGATGGAGACGGTCTTCGAGGACCAGGAGCTTGGCCCGCTCGGTCTCCTGCAGCCGGGTCACCGGGATCCCCGTCCAGGCACTCACCACCTCGGCGATCTCCTCCGGCCCCACCTCACGACGGAGCAGTCGCTTCACAGGCGCCGCTTCCTTGCCCCCCTTCGGGTGCTCCTGCTCCTCCTGCTCGGCACGGGCTGCCAGCGTGCGCCGCTGCTGATCGAGCTCGTAGAGCCGCTGGAAGAGATCCTCTCCCACAGGGAGCCCCGAAGCCTGGCGCTCCTTGATCGCGACGCTCGCCTGCTCGAAGGCCAGCTGTGCGGCATCGAGCTGCTTCCGCAATTCCTCCGCGCTGCCCACCCCCGACTTCTCCGCCTCCCACTGCTCGCGGAGGCTCGCGAGCTTGCGGCGTAGGTCAACCGACTCTTTCTCGATCTCGACCAGCCGTTCCTTGGCGTGGACCTCCGTTTCGTCGGCAAGCTGCCGGGCCGCGAGCTCGAGCTGCACGAGCCGCCGCTGCACCTCGTCGATCTCGGAAGGGACACTCTGCAGCTCCATGGCAACCCGGCTGGTCGCCTCATCCATGAGGTCGATCGCCTTGTCGGGAAGGAAACGGTCGGCGATGTAGCGGTGCGACATCTCCGCGGCCGCGACCAGCGCCGAATCTTTGATCTTCACCCCCTTGTGATGGGCCTCGTAGCGGGGCTTGAGTCCACGGAGAATGGCGATCGTGTCCTCGACGCTCGGCTCGCCCACCATCACCGGTTGGAAGCGGCGCTCGAGTGCGGCATCTTTCTCGATGTGCTTACGGTATTCGTCCAGCGTCGTGGCGCCGATGCATCGCAACTCACCACGGGCAAGCGCTGGCTTGAGAAGGTTTGCGGCATCGGAGCCCCCCTCCGCCGCACCGGCGCCGATCATGGTGTGGAGCTCGTCGATGAAGAGGATCACGCCGCCGGCAGCCGCCTCCACCTCGCGGAGAATCGCCTTAAGCCGGTCCTCGAACTCCCCGCGGTATTTCGTGCCGGCGATCAGGGCACCGAGATCGAGGGCGATCACCCGCTTGTTACGCAGCGTCTCGGGGACGTCTGACTGCACGATCCGCAGGGCGAGGCCCTCCGCGATCGCCGTCTTTCCCACCCCCGGCTCGCCGATGAGAACGGGGTTGTTCTTCGTCCGCCGAGAGAGGACCTGGATCACACGACGGATCTCGGCATCCCGGCCGATGACGGGATCGAGCTTTCCCTGGCTGGCCCGCTTGACGAGATCGATGCCGTACTTCTCAAGAGCCTGAAACTTCTCCTCCGGATTCTGGTCCGTCACCCGGGCACTCCCGCGGACCGCCTGGAGCCCGGCGAGAAGCTGCTGCTCGTCGACCGCCGCAAGCTTGAGGACGTTCTTCGCCTTGGAGGGCGTCTTGACGATCCCGAGCAAGAGGTGATCGGTGGAGACGAACTCGTCCTTCATGGCGTCCGCTTCGGCCGACGCCGCCTCGAAGACCTTGATCAGATCCTGATCGGGCTGGGGCTGCGCTCCCCCTGACACCTTGGGAAAATGCGACAACTCCGCCTCGATGATCCGCTCGAGGTGACCACGATCGACGCCGATCTTCTCAAACAGCGGCCGCACGATCCCTTCGCGCTCGGAAAGGAGCGACTGCAGGAGGTGGACCGGGGTCGCCTGCGGGTTCCCGCGGGAGGCCGCCAGCTCAAGTGCCCGCTGGACCGACTCCTGGGCCTTGATCGTGAACTTGTCGAATCGGAATGGCATGATCACCCCCCCTTCGCGAAAAAAAGGAGAGACGGTGACAGCCACCGTCTCTCCACTCCGCACAGGATCGTATGCATCGA
>CANGIH010000026.1 GCA_947453875.1 Planctomycetaceae bacterium
CATCGAGGGCTGCTGGCGACCATTTGGCAGCGAGGTCGCCGAGGGGGCGCTGGTCGGGGAGATGGGGCGCGGTCGACAGCCGATCGCCATGGCAGGCCCGGCAGCCGACGCGGTCGTAGATCGGCACCCCGTCGCGCGGGCGGGCATCCTGAGCGCCAGCAAAAGAGGCGCGGGAAAAATCCCCCGTCGAGGCGAGGTAGTGGGCGATCGCCTCCGCTGCCCGCGTGCGTGCCCTCTCATCGAGGCCGGCAAGCGCGTGGGGCATCGTCGTGCCGGGGCGGGCAGTGGAGGGGTCGCGGAGATACGTCTCGATCCAGGCCGGATCGACCCGCTCGCCGACCCGGTCGAGGATCGGGCCAGTCTTACCGCTCACATGGGCTTCCGCCACGCCCGCCCGATGGCAATTCACGCAGCCGAGTTCGCCGAGAAGCAGCAGGCCTCCTTCGATCCGATCGATCGCCTCATCGGCATCGCGGCCAAATCGCTCGAAGCCCGAGACAATCGGCGCGGCCGTGACGGGCATCACCGCCATGCTGGCGGCCATCCCGACGATGAGTGCGGCAAGCATGGAGCGACAGGATTTCGGACACATGGAAAAGTCCCCAGGACACTGACCGCAAGGGGCCAATTGGAAACCGGGCGGCCACGAATATACAGGGGCCCCAGACGCCGGCTCAGTCACCCCGAGGGTTGGCGACCAGAAACGCCCGTCACGTCGCCTCGTCGTCGGCCACCGGCAGTCCGGTGACGATCTCCACGATGCGCCAGTCGAGCCAGCGCGAGTCGGGGTCGAGCCCCTTCTTTCCGACAAACCCCACATGGCCGCCATGATCGGTGGCCACCAGCCGCACGCACGCTGGGTAAGCGACGCGGTCGCTCGAAAACATCCAGAAGGGGACGAGCGGATCGTCGCGCGACGTGATGATCGTCGTCGGCGTCTCGATCGCGGGAATGAACCGCACAGCGCTCGAGTGGCGGTAGTAGTCGTGGGCGTCGCGATAGCCGATCGCCGGCGCGGTGAACCAATCGTCGAAGCCGTGGAGCGTGCGCGGCCGCGGCCCGTCCGGGGGGCGGAAGGCATCGGGCCGCAAGTGCCACCACGCCTCGAGGTGCTTGATGAGCACACCGGTAAAGTGCCGGTCGTAGACCCGGTTGGTACGGCTGCCGATCGACTCGATCCCCGCCATCAGGTCGATCGGCGGATTGACCGCCACCGCCCGCCGCACCGCGGCCGGGACGTGCCCTGGCGCTTCGCCGAGATACTTGAGGAGGACATTGCCGGAAAGGGAGACGCCAAACAGCGTCAGATCGGGATCAGGGCCGGCCGCCGCGCCCCCCTCGGCTCCCGCCTCCCCGCGGCACCAGCCGATGACGGCATCGACGACGGCCGCGAGATCCCCTGAGCAACCGGCATGGTAGGGGCGGCGGGCCCAGGCCATCCCCGCGCCGCAGCCGCGCATGTCCCAGCGGAAGACGCGCACGCCGCGCGCCGTGAGCTTTTCGGTGAGGCGCACCAGCAGCGGCGTCCGATGGTGGTCGGCCAGGCCGTGGGAGAGGATCGCCACCTTCCCACCGGGGGCCCAGCCGGTGGGGCAATCATCATGGACAGCGAGCGCATCGCCGTCGGCGAGATCGACGCGGCGCAAAAGCGCCACATGATCGGCGAGCTTCTGCGGCACAAACGTCGGCAGGATCGTCTGCACGTGGGGATTCTTCATCCACCACGGCGGCTCGAAGGCGGGGGGGGTGTCGTCCGGGGGCATGGCGGCTCCTGCGGGGGCCAGTGGGAGGCTTGCGCGCACGGCATCGACGATCCATGCCGAGCCGGCACGAGCCTACCCCTGCCGAAGAATAGCACCTCGCCCCCCCCAAACCGGCCACGCCGAACCCATTTATTGCCTCGGGTAGGACCGTGATGGATATTTGACCCACAACCTCACACGACGGGCAGGGACGCTCTATGAACGGCACCTCCACGACGCGGATCTCGCTCCTCGAGTGCCTCCGTGACCAGCGCGGCGACGACGCCGCCTGGGGAGAGTTTGTCCGCGTCTATGGGCCGGCGGTGGCCGAATGGTGCCGGGATCGTGGCCTCCAGCACGATGACGCCCTCGATGTCACGCAGGATGTGCTCCTACGCTTCTGGCGGACGTCGAAGCAGTTTGAATACAACCCCAGCGGCCGCTTCCGCAGCTATCTCGAGCAGGTCGCCCGCTCGGCGCTCGTCCGCTGGGCGGAGCAGGCTGGCGAACGGCACGATCAGGCGGCGCGGTCGCTCCTGGAACGAATCCCTGAGCGGGAGGATCTCCTCGCCCGACTCGCCGAGGCCTACGACACCGAACTCCTCGCCATCGCCATGGCCGAGGTGAAGACTCGCGTCAAGCCGCACACCTGGCGGGCCTTCCAGATGCTCGCGATCGAGCACCAAAGCGCCGCCGACGTCGCCGCCGAACTGAAGATCGAGGCGAATGCCGCCTACGTCGCCCGCTGGAACGTGCAGCGGATGATCCGCCAGACGATCGACCGGCTCGAAGGGGCGGCCGGAGAGAGCGCTGACGCGTCCGTGCGAGGGTGCGAAGCCGTCGGCGCCATGGTCGCCCCGCGGGTGCCGAGGTAGCAGGCATGACGGCGTCATCAGGCTGCCCCGATCAGGAGACGGTGGAAAAGCTCCTCGACGATCGTCTCCCTGCCGCCGAGCGCGACGCCCTCTTCGCCCATCTCGAACACTGCCCCACGTGTGCGTTCCGTGAGGAGATCGCCGCTCCCTGGAATTTGGAGAGTCTCGCCGGGCGGATTCGGGCCGGTGCCCAGACCCAAGCCGCCCTCACCGAGCTCGCCGCACGCGTTCCCGACGTCGCGATCGCCCCCGGCCTCGACGCCTCCGAGCCGCCGATCCCGTCGATCCCCGGCCTGGTCGACTTCGAACCGGTCGCCCGTGGCGGGATGGGGATCGTCTTCAAGGCACGCGACAGCGTGCTCGACAGGGCGGTGGCGGTGAAGGTGCTCGCCCGTTCCTGGAGGATCTCCGCCGATGACCGGGCTCGGGCCGAGCGCGAGGCACTGCTGCTTGCCCGCCTCGATCATCCCAATATCATCCGCATCCTCAACGCCGGCACTGCCGACGGGCTCCCCTATCTCGTCATGGAATGGGTGGCAGGGGAGACCCTCTGGAGCCGTATCAAGCGGGGCACGCTTCTCTCCAGGGAGGCCGCACGGATCGGCCGCGATCTCGCCCGGGCGCTCGAAGCCCTCCATCTCCTCGGCATCGTCCACCGCGACATCAAGCCGGAGAATGTCCTCCTCGCCCCCGGCCCCACCCCCGCCGATCCCTGCACGCCGAAGCTCATCGACTTCGGCCTCGCCCGCCCCGAGGATCCGGCCGGCCATCTCACTCAAGTTTCGGCCGTGATGGGAACGCCGAGCTACATGGCGCCCGAGCAGACCGGCCTCGATCCTCTCTTGGGCCCGGTCGGCCCGCTCACCGATCTCCACGGCATCGGCGGCACACTCTTGGCGATGCTCACAGGCGCACCCCCCTTCGAAGGGGCGACCGCCGCCGACATACTCCGCCGGTCAGCCCAGGGGACGACGAAATCCCTCCGCCGGCTGATGCCAGGCGTGCCGGCTGATCTTCGCACGATGGTTGAAAAATGCCTCGAGCGCGAGCCCCGCCGCCGCTACGCTTCGGCCCGCGATCTTGCCGACGATCTCGATCGCTTCCTGGCGCACCGGCCGATCCGCGCCCGCCGCCCCCCCTTTCCCGAGCGCGTCGCCAAATGGGCGCGGCGCCGGCCGCTGGCGGCGGGAGCGAGCCTCGCCGCGATCGCAGCGGGCCTCGCCGCCATCGCCGGCACCACCTATCACGTCATCGAGCTGAAGCGTGCCAACATCCGCATCGCGGCCAGCCGTGACCTGGCCCGCGACTTCCTCGAGGACCTCACCGATTCCTCCGCCGATCGGATCATCGCCAGTCGCCCGCCGCTCACGGAAGCCGACCGCGACTACCTCCTCGGGATCCGTAACCGCTTTCTCCAGTGGCCGCTCGAGCCCGATGTCGAGGATGGCCTGCGGTTTCGGATGCGCGGCATCCAGCGGATCGCCGAGATCTTCGAGCAACTCCGCCAAGACGGCGACGCCCTCGACAGCCGGCGGATGATGCTCGCGACGGTTCAAGAGATGGATGCGCGCGGGATCGGCGACGACTCGATCGAATCCCAGCGGCTCGATACCCTCAAGAGCGAACGCCGGCTCCTCGGCAGGCTGGGGCGTATCGCCGAAGCGGAGGACGCCTGCCGCCGTGCCATCGTTACCCTCGCCAGGAAGCCGGGGAAACAGCTCGAACTCGCCCAAACGAAGCTCGAACTGGCCGCCTCGCTCGCCCAGCGCGGCGAGGTCAAAGAGGGCGACCGACTCCTCCGCGAAGGCCTCGCAGCCATGGCGGCCGCGCGGGCCGCTGCGCCAAACGATCCCGCGATCCTCAATGCCGGGCAGATCGCGTTGTTCAACGCTGCCCATCAGGCCTTTGGCACCGGCCGGCTCGACGACATGGAAACTTTCATCCGTGACTTTCACGTGCTGTCGGAAGAGGGCTTTGAGACGTTTCCGGAGAGCCGGCCGCTCTTCGCTCAGGTGATGCTGCCGGGGATGGCGGTGGAGGCCGACATCGCCCTGCGGCACGGCCGGTTCGACGAGGCCGTCGCGATCGCGAGGCGGCGAGGCAGCCTCGCCGCGGAATTAGCGGCGACGTCCCCCGACCTCTCCGCCGTCTTCCTCGGACGGCAGGTCGACGCCGCGATCCAGCTCTACGACATCTTCGCGAGCCAAGGGCGCGCCGCGGAATCAGCCGCCGATCTCGAGCAGTCCGAGAGAATTGCCACCCGATTCTACGACGCGGAGCCGGCCCTCTTCGGCCGCACGCAGCTCCTGATCAATGTCCTCTCCTGTCGGGCCGGCCTCCTCGAGAAGACTGGCAACGTCGCCGGGGCGATCCTCCTCAATCGGCGGATCTTCGATCTCCTCGCTCCCTGGCGGGAAGGCCATGCCGATTCCGCCGACATCACCCAGCGGATTATCGCCGTGAGCCAAAACATCGCCAGCCAGACGTCGGGCCTGGGTGACCATGACGGCGCCGCCGCGATCCTCGACGAGGCCCTGGCGATCGCACCCGATGCCTCCCGCGGCGACCTCCTCATCCGCCTGGCACGCGAACGGAAAAAGAGTGGCAACGCCGCCGCTGCCAGGGAGGCCGCCGCCGGAGCCCTCGCCACCGGCAAGCCGGATTTGGCCGACGAAGCCAGGCAGATCCTCGCCGATCTCGACCTCTGACTGAGGCGCCCGTGTGGCGAGCTCCGACAAAACGATCGCTGGAATTTCGCCTGCTCGAGGTTTCATCGACTCATCCGGCAGCCCGGCACGTCATCCACAGTCTTTAAGCGGATCGCGGAGGACCTGACCGGGGAACGGTGCGATCAGGGTGTAGCCGAGGCAATCACTTCCACCGCGTGACCGCAGCGACCATCCTCCGATGACCGCCAAGCCGATCAGCAGCGGGGCAAGAAGAACTCCACACACCCTCGCCCCCCATTTCCATGGAGCCGGACGGAGATCCCCCAGCAGCAGCATCAGAATCAGCGCCATCACCTTGTAGCAGGCGACCGTCACCTCATTGCCGCGCGCATAGACGGTGGGCCTGCCGAACCCGGCATCACACAACAGGCTTGCCAGCCCGCTGGGAGTGAACCGCCAGTAGTCGTAGGGGATGTAGTGCCATCGAGCCGCGAACGGGACTGTCAGGAGCAGCCACCCGCCTGGCCTGAGAACCCGACGCGCCTCCGCGAGAAACACCTCCGGCCGCACGACATGCTCGAGGGTTTCCGTCGCCATCACCGTATCGATGCTCGCATCATCGATCGGCCAGACCGTGCCCTCGTAGTAGCGCGTGTCCGGAACCTGATAGCCAAACTCCTCCGCGGCAGTGGATCGGTCGATCCCGATGTATCGAACGGAAGAGCGCAGCAGGGATCGGTAGGGCTGCGCACCGCACCCCACGTCGAGAACAGTGCCGTTGCAGTGCGGCAGAAGCGACTTCAGATCACCCCAGATGGATGCCGCCTGAAGATCGAGGAAACGTCGCAGCGACGCCAGGATTGCCGCGACCGTGCCCCCGTCCGGCCGGAAGATGGGTGGCTTCCACGCCTCACTCCGCCGGTCGATCATGTTGTCGCGATGCGGGAGCGATGGCAGGTTCATAAATGGCTCCGATCAGACTCTCGCCGCTCCACACCGCCACCGCACCTTCCGGCTGGCCCCGCGGACAGACGCCGCTCGAACGCCAAAGGGAGATGGCCTTCATCGCGGATTCCCGGCAGGCGGTGGCGACGTTCGGCATCACCCTCGCTCTGCCGCGTGGGTCGATGCGGCAGGATACCATGATGGAGATCATCCGACGCCGCGGCAGGGCCGCGTGGCAGCAACCGGGGAACGGGCCAAGGGACACGACCGTGCGATCGAGACGCCGCGCCATCCTCCGGCTTGCCATGCTCGGCCTTCTGGCGGCGACCGTGGCTGGCGTCGCTGCCGCCGACACCCCCTGGTCGCTTGAGCCCCTTTCCCGTCCTGCCGTCCCGGCAGGGGCGAGCCATCCGATCGACGCCTTCATCCGGGCGCGGCTCGTGAAGGATGGGATCGCTCCGGCCCCCCCGGCCGATCCGCGGTCGCTCCTCCGCCGCCTTCATTACGACCTCACCGGTCTGCCCCCCACCACTGAAGACGTCGACGCCTTCGCAGCCGCCGTGGCCATGCACGGCCCCGATCGCGCGCTCGGCGCCGTCATCGACATGCTCCTCGCCTCGCCGCGGCACGGGGAACATTTCGCCCGCCACTGGCTCGATGCCGCCCATTACGCCGACACCCACGGCAACGACCACGACCACGCCCGCCCCCATGCCTGGCCCTACCGCGATTGGGTGATCAGGGCCTTCAATGACGACAAGCCCTATGGCCGGTTCGTCGCCGAGCAGGTGGCCGGCGACGTTCTCTTCCCCGACGATCCACAGGCCGTTGTAGCCCTCGGCTTCCTCGCTGCCGGGCCCTGGGACGACACGCTCATGGTCGGCGTCCGCGAGGACACCGTCGACCATCTCATGTCGCAGAATCTCGATCGCGACGACTACGTGATGACGGTGATGAGCACCTTCCAGAGCCTCACCGTCCACTGTGCCCGCTGCCACGATCACAAGTTCGATCCGGTCTCGCAGCGCGACTACCACGCCCTCCAGGCCGTGTTCGCCGGCATCGACCGGGCCGACCGTCCCTACGACACCGATCCCGCCCTCCACGCCCGCCGCCGCTCGCTCCTCGCCCGGCGGGCCGCGATCGAGCACCGCGATGCGGCGATCCTCGCGTCGATCGCCGATCCAGCGGAGGCTGCCCGCCTCGCCGCCGCCGCCACGTCGAAGCAGACCCGCGCCGATTCCTTCGACCCGATCGAGATCCTCGCGATCACGAGCGTCGCGTCCGCCGGCACGGTCCACACGCCCCTCCCCGACGGCTCCTGGCTCGCCTCCGGGCCGACGCCCGAGAAGGACTCGATCATCGTCACCGCCAGATCGACGCTCCGCGATCTCCGTGCGCTCCGCCTGGAGACGCTCGCCGATCCCTCGCTCCCCGGCGGCGGACCGGGCCGCTACGAGCCGGCAGGCAATTTCCATCTGACGGAGTTTTCCGTCGCCGCCCGCGCGCTTGCCCCCGGCGACAAGCCGGCCGCACCGGTGGCGTTCGCCCGGGCCGCCGCGGATCACGCCGACAGCAACGACCCGGTGAACGGCGCGATCGATGGCCAAGCCACCACCCACTGGAGCATCCATCCGCGTTACGGCCAGCACCACGAAGCGGTCTTCCATCTCGCCGAGCCGTTGGCCACGGAAGGGGGCGCGATCCTCACGATCCGCCTCGACTTCCAAGGGGCCAGCGGCCATCAGGTGGGGCGGCTGCGACTGTCGGCCTGCGGCCCGGAGCTCGCGCCCGCCGACCGCGATCCAGTTCCCCAGGCGCTTGCCGCGCTTTTGGCCAAGCCCGCCGCGGAGCGGACGGCCGCGGAAACCGAGGCGTTGTTCCTCGACCTGATCCGGGTAGAGGTCGAGAGCGAGCTTGCCTCGCTACCGCCACCTGAGAAGGTCTATGCGGTCACCAACGATTTCGCGGCGCAAGGGTCGTTCAAGCCGGCGAAGTCGCCGCGGCCGATCCGCATCCTCGAGCGTGGCGAGGTGACCAAGCCCCTGGAGGAAGTGGGGCCGGCGGCGCTTGCCTGCCTTCCCGATCTCCCCGCCGATCTTTTCATCCGCGGTGACGACGAGGGGGCCAGGCGGGCGGCGCTTGCGCGCTTCCTCGTCGACGACCGCAACGTTTTGACGTGGCGGAGCATCGTCAACCGGGTGTGGCAGTGGCACTTCGGCCGCGGGCTCGTCGAGTCGCCGAACGATTTCGGGTTCATGGGGAGCGAACCGAGCCACCCGGAGCTCCTCGATTGGCTCGCCTGCTGGTTCCGCGACGATGGCGCCGGCTCACTCGCGGCTCTCCATCGGCTCATCCTCTCGAGCGCCACCTGGCAGCAGGCGGTCACCTTCGATCCCCATGCCGCCGGCATCGACGCCGACAACCGGCTCCTGTGGCGCGCCCACCGGCGCCGGCTCACGGGCGAGCAGCTCCGCGACACGCTCGTCGGCCTCGGTGACGGCCTCGATCTTGCCATGGGGGGCCCGGCGGTCGTCCACTTCCTCGCCAAGGGGAAGGCGACATTCATGCCCGATGGCGGGGCTCCGGCGTTCCTCGATTACGAACATTTCCCAGTCGATGCTCCCGCCCACCGCCGCCGCGCGATCTACCGCTTCGTCTTCCGCACCGTCCCCGATCCCTTCATGGACGCCCTCGACGTCCCCGATGGCGGGCAACTCGTGCCGGTGCGCAACGAATCGACGACCGCCGTGCAGGCCCTCGCCCTCCAAAACGATCCCTTCGTCCTCCATCAAGCCGGGCGGATCACCGCCCGGATCGAGGCGAGGGGAGATGGCGATGCGATCGATGCGCTCTTCCGCCATCTCCTCCTCCGGCCACCGTCTGCCGAGGAGCGGGTGCTGGTGGCAGCGCATGCCGAGGAGCACGGCCTCGCCGCCGCCGCCCACCTCCTCCTCAACACGAACGAATTCCTCTACCTCGACTGATCCAGGCACCGATCGCGTCCACGATCGCCGCCCCCACGCATGCATCCCACCTCCCCAATCCCCCGACGCGAGTGCTTGAAGACGCTGTCGAGCGGGCTCGGCGGGATCGCCTGCGCGATGCTCGCCGCGGAGGAGGTGGGAGCTGCGGCACCGTTTCTCCATGGCGGGAAGCCGCGGGCGAAACGGGTCGTGGAGCTCTTCATGACCGGCGGGGCGAGCCAGTGCGATCTGTTCGACTACAAGCCGCGGCTCGAAGCCCTCCATGGCCAGCCGTTCGATCCCGGGAGTGGCAAGCGGGTCGAGGCGAGCATCAGCACGCCCGGTGCGGTCATGAAAAGCCCGTTTGCATGGGACAGACATGGGGAATGCGGGCGGTGGGTCAGCTCGGTGCTCCCATACCTATCTCGTCATGTCGATCAGATGGCGTTCCTGATGGCGATGGAGTCGCCATCGAATGTCCATGGCCCGGCGAGCTACCTGCAGACGAGCGGGTTTCTCCTGCCCGGATTTCCCTGCGCCGGCGCCTGGATCTCGCACGCGCTTGGCAGCCTCGCCGACAACATCCCCGCTTTTGTCACGCTCCCCGATGCCCGCGGTCTTCCCTACAACGGCCGCAGCGCCTTCACCGCCGGCTTTCTTCCGGCCAACCACCAGGGCACGGTGATCAAGGCCTCGGCCCCGCAGCCAATCTCGCATCTCCACCCACCGGCCGACCGCACCGACATCACGGCCGCGAGCCGGGCCGAGGGGCTCGAGGTTCTTCGGAGGCTCAACGCCCTCCATGGCGAGGCCCGCCCCGGCGACGACCGGCTGGCGGCCCGGATGGCAAGCTATGAACTCGCCGCCCGGCTCCAGCTCTCGGCGCCCGAGCTCCTCGATCTCACCGGTGAGACTGCCGAGACCGAAAAACTCTACGGCCTCGATCAGCCGGAGACCGCCGACTTCGGCCGGCGCTGCCTCCTCGCCCGCAGGCTCCTCGAGCGTGGCGCCCGGTTGGTGCAGGTGTGGAATGGGCCCGGTGGCGGATCGCTCAACTGGGACAACCACACGGATATCCCGCGCGAGCTTGGAGCGGCGGCGAAGGGGATGGATCAGCCGGCAGCCGCGCTCCTTCTCGACCTTTCCCGTCGCGGCCTCCTCGATGACACGCTCCTGATCTGGACGACCGAGTTTGGGCGGATGCCGTTCAGCCAGGGAAGCGTGGGGCGCGACCACAACGGCGGCACGTTCGTGTCGTGGCTCGCCGGTGCCGGGATCAGGCCCGGCACGTCGTTCGGGAAAAGTGACGAGTGGTCATGGAAGGCCGAGCGCGACGTCACCACCGGCTACGACCTCCATGCCACGATCCTCTGGCTCCTCGGCGTCGACCATGAGCGGCTCACCTTCCGCCACTCCGGGGTCGATCGCCGGCTGACCGATGTCCATGGCCGGGTGATCCGCGAGATCCTCGCCTGACACCCGGGCATCGAGGATCGCTCGCCGTCGGGATCAGGGGCTGTTTTTCGTCTTGCGTCGGCGGGGCCGGTGGGGTCAATTCTCTCAGGCTGTCTCCGCCTCATCGCCCCACCAGACATCTGCCAGGGCTGTCGATGTTCCCTTCGATCGCGCTGCTCGCGGCAGCCGCCCCCGTGGGCGACTGGCCCGCCCTCCTCACGGCGCTCGTGGTCTGCGCCACGCTCGTCGCGCTCCTTGTCGGCCAACGCGGGCCCGACATGGCGATGATCGGGGGGGTCGTGGTGCTCCTTGCCGCCGGCATCCTCACCCCCGAGGAGGCCCTCAAGGGGATGAGCAATGAGGGGATGATCACGGTGGCGGCCCTGTTCGTCGTGGCTGCCGCGGTGGAGCGCACGGGGGCGTTGGCCACGGTCGTCGATCGGGTGCTCGGGCGCCCGGCCACACTCGCCTCCGCGCAGCTGCGGACGATGATCGGCCCGGCCTTCGTCTCGGCCTTCATGAACAACACCCCCGTCGTCGCGCTGATGGTGCCGGCGATCCGCGACTGGGCGAAGAAGCACCGCTTCAGCGTCTCGAAGCTGTTGATGCCGATGAACGCGGCGGTCGTCCTCGGCGGCCTGTGCACGCTGATCGGCACGAGCACGAATGTCGTCGTCAGCGGCCTCGTGAAAGGGAAGACCGGGGAACCGCTGGGGATGTTCGAGATCACCCGCCTCGGCGTGCCGCTCCTGATGGCGGGCATGGTCTATCTCGTGTTCGCCAGCCGCACGCTCCTCAAAGACCGGAGGCCGGCGATGAGCGTCGGCGACGATCCGCGTGAATACACCCTCGAGATGGTGGTGGAGGAAGGGAGCCCGCTTGCCGGCCGGACGATCGAGGAGGCGGGGCTGCGTGGCCTCGACGGCCTCTTTCTCATGGAGATCGACCGGGGCGGGCACTTCCTCGCGCCGGTGGCCCCCACCGAGCGGCTCGAAGATGGCGACCGTCTCGTTTTTGTCGGGGTCGTGGAGTCGGTGGTGGAGCTCCAGAAGCTCCGCGGCCTCCGCCCGGCCACCGACCAGCTCTTCACGCTCGATGGGCCGAGGTCGGAGCGGACGCTCATCGAGGCGGTGGTGTCCAACAGCTGCCCGTTGGTCGGTCGATCGATCCGTGACGCCCGCTTCCGTTCGAGCTACGACGCCGTCGTGATCGCGGTGGGGCGCAACGGCGAGCGGCTGCGGATGAAGACCGGCGATATTGTCCTCCAGCCGGGCGATACGCTCCTCCTCGAGGCGGCGCCCGGGTTCGTGGAGCGGCAGGGGAGCAACCGCGACTTCTATCTCGTCAGCGAGGTGAGCGATTCCCGCCCGCCGCGGCATGACCGGGCGGCACTGGCGCTGGTGGTGCTCGTGTCGATGGTGGTGGCGGCGACGCTGGAGCTGGTGCCGATGGTGGCGGCGGCGCTCGTGGCAGCGGCGGTCGTCGTCGCCACACGCTGCCTCACCTCCGACGAGGCCCGCGACGCGATCGAGTGGGAATCGCTGCTGCTGATCGCCGCCAGCTTCGGCATCGCCCGGGCGATGGAGAAGACGGGACTTGCCGAGATGGTGTCGAGCGCCACGATCGACCTCGCCGGCAACCATCCCCAC
>CANGIH010000027.1 GCA_947453875.1 Planctomycetaceae bacterium
CGACCTTCCCAACGCATCTTCCCTGCTCTCCGTGGTAAGTGGCGATGCCGGCAGCCCGTTCTCCGAGCCACCCATCAACCGCAATGTAACAGACTTGCCTCCCGGCCGGCTTCCAGGCCCGTTCCGGCTCTACGCAGCGGAGCAGAGAGCAGTTCAGCCGACTCCCCTCCCTGCAACAAGGGACCCTCGAGATGGGGTCGCCGGGAGCTCACTCGGGGAGTGGCTTGCCGTTGGTTTCGGGCGCGAAGGGCAGGACGGCGAGCCCCAGCAGGAAAACAGAACACATCACGAGCCCTGCCGGCCGCATCGGCTCGGGGGATTCGGCAAACACCCCGGAGGTGAGTTGGCCCAGCAGGAACGGCCCGCCGGCGGCGATGAACCGGCCGACGTTGTAGCAAAAACTCGTCCCTGTACTGCGGAGACGGGTCGGGAAGAGTTCAGGCAGGTAGATCGCGTAGCCGGCGAAGAGCGACAACTGACAGAAGCCCATGATCGGCAGCATCCACCAGATGTCCGAAGGCTTGGCGAGGAATCTGAAGACCATCGCCGTGGAGAGCATCGCGGCGACGAGCGCCAGGGCGAAAAATGGCTTGCGGCCGATCCGCTGGCAGACCCGCGCCGCCAGCATCATGCTCGCAAAAGCCCCCACCTGGATCATCATCGAGGCAAACCCGACATACTTGCCGAGCTTTCCGGCCAGTGCCGCCCCCTCGAGCCCTTCGGCGATGAACTGCTTCGCAAAAACACTGCGGACGAGATCGAGCGAGAAGAAGGCAATGCCCCACAGGCCGATCACACCTGAGCAGGCCAGGAGCATGCCGACGATGGCGTTCTTTCGCCAGCGCGGGTCGGCGAACAGCGCACCATAGCCCCCCAGGGCCTTGCCGGTGCTTGCCGCCTGAGCCTTCATCGCCTGCCAGCGCTCCGGCTCCTTCAGGCCCGCGCGGATCACCAGGGCGAGGAGGGCGGGGAGGGCCCCGATGACGAACTTCCACCGCCAAGGCTCCCAGCCGGCGAGCTTGCTTGAGTGGGCCAGAATCTGCAGCTCCCCCAGGCCGATGCCGATCGCCGCCGCGAGAAAGTTCCCGACGGCGGAGAGCGCCTGAAGAAGCCCGAGCGCATGCGGCCGGGCCCGGTCGGGCATCACCTCGGCGACGAGGGCCACGCCGACGGCGAACTCACCTCCGACCCCCAGTCCGGTGATGAAGCGGTAGAAGGCGAAATCCCAAAAACCGGTCGACAGCGCGGAGAGCCCTGTGCAGAGCGAATAGATGACGATCGTGATCATCATCGTCTTCGCCCGGCCGATGCGGTCTCCGATGACGCCAAAGAACAGCCCGCCCGTGGCCCAGCCGAGGAGGAAGATGCAGGTCGCAAGCCCGCCGTAGAAGGCGACATCCTTCGGATTGGCCGCGCCGGCATCCGACGCCAGCAGCGTCTCCATCGCCGGCTTGCGGGCGAGGTTGAACAGCTGCTGGTCAAGACAGTCGAACAGCCATCCCAGCGCCGCCACCGTGAGCACGAACCAGTGATAGCGGGTCATTCCGGTCCACCACGGCTTGCCGTCCGATGGCACGGCGTTGCCCTTCGACTCGAATTGCGGCAGGTCGGCCATGGCGTTGTTCCCGGAAAGAAAGAGCGGGGCAAGGAACGAGAGGGAGAAGCGCGCGAGAAGGGGCGGAACAGGGATGCCCGACGGCAGGTGGATTACGCCCCAAGCCCCGCCTCGACCCCCCGCATGTAGGCGATGCTCTCCCGGGCGGCCCGCTCGGGACCGGGAGCATAATCGAAGACCTCGACGCTCACCCAGCCGGGGTATTTGACCTCGCGGAGCGACGCGAAGATCGGACCGAAGTCAACCTCGCCAAAACCGGGCCCGCGGAGGTTGGCGTCGTTGGCGTGGAAGTGTTCGAGGTGGGGGGCCGACGCCCGGATGATCGCCGGGATCGGCTCCGACTCGCTCGACATCGCTTTGACATCGAGGTGGAGTCGGACATGGGGTGAGCCGATCCGTTCGATGAGCCGGCAGGTCTCGGCGGCGGTGTTGAGGACGTCGGTCTCGGTGGGGGCGAGCGGTTCGAGGGCGACGACCGTGCCTGTCGCTTCGAGCGTCGGCGCGAGTGCGGTGAAGACCTCGTGGAGTCGGTCGATCGCCTCGTGTGGGGTCGTGCCGGGAAGGAGGCTCCGCTGCTTCGGCGATCCGAACACGAGGACACGGCCGTCGAGGTCGCGGCAGAGCCCGGCAAGCTCACCGAGATACCTGACCGTCGTCTCGCGCACGCTCCGCTCGGGGTGCGTGACATGGAAGCCCTCGGTCTTGGCAAGGAGCCAGTGGAGCCCGAGGCACTCAAGCCCCGCCGAACGGATCGCCCTGCCGATGGCCGCACGCTGCCCGGTCGAAAGATCGGTGGCGAGGCCGGCGAGGGTGAACGGGGCCACCTCCAGTCCGGTGTACCCCGCCGCCGCGGCCTCCGCGCAGGCCTTCTCCAGGGACCAGTCGACGAACGTCTCGTTGCAGATGGCGTAGCGCATGGTCGTTTTGTTGCGAGCGACGAAGTGGAAAAATCGGGAATGCCAACCGCTGGGGATGACTGGATCCGGGACAGCTAGCTTTCCATGGCGAAGGTTGGACCGTCCACCTGCACCACACGGCCGGTGCGGGCCGACTTGTAGCAGGCAGCGACGATCGCCACCGCCTTGCGTCCTTCGATCCCGTCGAGGGGGGGCCGCTCTCCGGCGCGGAGCGCCGCGACAAACGAGGCGAAATTCCGGGTGTGACAGGCGTAGTTGATCGCCATCGGGTCAGCCGCCCCACCACTGGTGGCACTGGCGCCGCCGAGGGCGGCGCGCGTCGCCGCGTCATCGACGGTGGGGATGCGAAACCGCCAGTCGGAAAGTTGCTCCTCGAGAATCTCGGCCGTGCCATCCCGCCCGCCGACGAGGATCCGGCGCATCTGCCCCGGGTAGATGCTCGTGGCGGCGAGGAGTTGGCCCAGCGCCCCGTTCCTGAATCGGAGGATGGCAACACACGTGTCTTCGACCTCAAGACGCTTCGCGTCGTGGGCCCGCACGGCGGTCATCGCCACGACACTTTCGACCGGATTCGCCCCGGCGGGGAGTCCCGGCATCGCCGCCGCGGCGATCCACTGCAACGCGTCGACGCCGTGGATCGATTGGTTCATCAGCGCGCCGCCGCCGTCGAGGGCAGCCGTTCCCTGCCAGCGACCGGGGCCGTAATAGGCGTCGTCACGCCACCAGGGCACGGACGCGGAGACGACCGCAAGACTTCCGAACCGGCCCGCCGCCGCGGCCGCGTGCACCGTCTGCACGACCGGATTGAAACGCTGCGGGAAGATCGCACCGAGCGTGATCCCGGCCCGGCCGGCGATCGAAAGCATCCGATCGATCCGCGGGAGGGTGATCTCCAACGGCTTCTCGCAGATCACATGGACGCCAAGGCGGGCCGCCGCCCGGACACCGTCGAGGTGCACCCCTGAAGGAGTGGCGATGGTGACGAAGTCGGGCCGCTCGCGCCGCAGCATGGTCGCGGCATCGTCATACCACCGGCAGTCGAATTCGTCAGCGAACGCCCGTCCCTTCTCCTCGGTGCGGCAGCATCCCGCCACGAGCTCGACGTCGCCGAGGTCTCCAAGAGCCCTGGCGTGCATCCTGGCGATGGCGCCGATGCCGATGATCGCGGCCCGCATGCTTCCCCCCACTGGCGTGCGCTCCCACAATGCCCGGGCGAATCCCCCCGGGGGTCACTTGGGATAATAGAAGGCGTCGAAGAGCCGGTCGTGGACCCGGTGAATCCTCGGCCACGGTCCGTCGTCGTGCGTGCCCGTCCGCGGGCAGCATGGACCTGCATAGATCGGCCCACAGGTGGGGTCGCCGGCCACGCCGACGAGGTCGTAGGGATGTGGTGGCAACGCCGGATGACACGGGGGAGGCGGGATGCAGGGGTCGATCCAGCGAGGATCGCCACAGCGGTGCAGCGGTTCGAGTCCGGCCTGCCAGTCGCCCGGGCGGTCTGTTCGGTGTGGAAGCGTGCGCGCGAGAATCTCGTCGATCGACGTCTTGGGGCCGACAGTGTCAATCGCCGCCTTCTCCGCAGCGACAGACGAGTGCCCGGAGAGCGTCGGGGCAGCCTTGGAGACGGCACTGTTTTTTCCGCCCGACTGTTCCGTCGCGGGCGTTTCGGCCCGCTTGGCCGCATCGTCGACGGCGCTCTTCGCCTTCCAACCGTCGGCGCGACGTGTCGGGTCGGGCTTCTCGTCAGCGGCGATGGCGGAGGGGACCCCGAGAAGGATCCATGCGACGACCGCCACCCTGCTGAAACGGGCGAGGACGGCGGTCGGGCGTTCCTGCGGTATCATCGTCATGGCTTGGTCCCCCTGGTGGAACCATCGGCACCCGCGGCAGGAACGCTGAAGCACGCCCCGCCGAACGCGTCTGGCGGTGAAGCGGTAAACCCTGCGGGGAGACCTGCGAGGCCGACCTTCCTGCCTCCCCGGCAAATTCTCCGCGGCTTACCGACTCCACACCATCATGGTGGCGCTCACTCCGCGCACGGCTTCACGCATGACATTCGCCTTTCCTGACATCGACGTCGCACCGATGCTTGCAGCGCTCACGGCGCGGGGCCGGCGTGTGGGCATCGTGGCCACCGGCGGGGGCACTGTGGCGATCGCAGCGCTCGTTTCCACCCCCGGAGCCAGCAGCGTCGTCATCGAGGGCCTCGTGCCGTACGCCCGGCAAGCGGTCGATGCGCTGCTCGGCGGCCCGCAGGAATCATATTGCTCCTCGCGGGCGGCCCGGAGACTGGCGATGGTCGCCTGGGAACGCTGCCGCCAGCTCAGCGTGGAACCGGCGGCGGCCGTCGGTATCGCCTGCACCGCGAGCCTGGCAACGACCACACCGAAGCGAGGCGACCATCGCGTCATCGTCGCCATGCAGACGCTCGACGAGATTTCGGTCGCCACGCTCCTCCTCCGCAAAGGCGCCCGATCGAGGACCGCGGAGGAAGCGGTCGCCGCATCACTCCTTCTTGAGCGGCTTGCCTCCTCGCAAGGGATGGCACCGGCGGCGGGACTGGCCAACCTGCTCCTCCCCGGCGAGGCTGTGGTGGTGGAGCGTCAGGCGGCCCCTCCCGACTGGCGTGCGCTCCTTGCAGGGGATGGGGGCTGCGTGAAACTCGCCGATCGGGAAGGGGCTGGGGCCACGCAGCCGGTCGAGCCGAACGTCGCGCCCGATGGCGAGCCCCGATCCGATCACCGGGTGATCTTCCCAGGATCGTTCGACCCGCTCCATGAAGGGCACCGGGCGATGGCGAGGATCGCCTCCAAGATCACCGGGCTGCCGGTGGAGTTCGAACTCTCGATCCGCAACGTCGACAAACCACCGCTCGACGCGATCGAGATTTCGTCCCGCGCCGGGCAATTCGACGGCGTCACGGCATGGCTGACGGCGGCACCGACATTCGTCGAAAAACTCTCCCTGTTTCCTGGCGCCAGGGTCGTGGTCGGCGCCGACACGTTCATTCGTCTCGGAGCAGCCAAATACTATGGCGACTCGACCGACAGGGCGAGTGCGGCAGTGGCCCGGATCGCCGCCGAATCCGGGGGGCTGATCGTCTTCGGCCGTGTCCACGACGGGGTGTTCACGGAACCGTCGCATCTCGAGGCACCGGAGCCGCTGCGGGCCATCTCCCGGTTCGTGACGGAGGAGGAGTTCCGCGACGATGTGTCGAGCACCATGCTCCGCCGCGCGGCGCAGGGGGCTGGGGAGTGATCGCTTCCGGGGAATGCGTGCCGGCGGGGCGCTCCCCTTGCTGTTCTCAGGATCGGCGTGCGTGTGACGATCGCTCGAGACGGCGGCGCCGGGCGTCGAGCATCGCCTTCCAAAACCCCAGAAAACCGAGCACACAGGCCATGACGACGATGGGGCGGCGAACGTCGTGGTTGAAGGTCCAGGCGCCGGCGGCCAAAACCGCTCCCCACACGAGGACCGCGAGCATGATGCCGCGGATCAACCGGGACGCGTCGGCGGGAGGTGGGTTGGAGGGCATGCTCCAACTGTAGCCTGCTGGTTGCCTGCCGCCGATCCCCGCGTCCTGCGGAAAGAAAAAAAAGGCCCCCGGAACGGTCCAGATCCCAGGGGGGCGGGGAACCTGAACCGTTTCCGGGAGCGATTGGACGGCGGTGTGTTGTGGGCCCCGGGGTCGGCGACGAAGCCGCTGGGGGCATCCGTGCCTCCGCGACCTCCGTCGACTGCAGGTTTCGCGTTCGCGTCCCCTCGTCAACCTCAAAGCTGGGCGGAAAGTAGGGGACCGTTTTTCGAGGGTCAAGGCCGGTTCCACGACCATTCCGATTTTTCTCCCCCACCCCCGAATGAAGTGAATCCTGGCATCCCAGGCAGTTTTGGCAGGGGCTGGTCGCGAGGAAATGGAGCATCGGCGCGGATCGGGGGGAAATGAGTATGCTCACCCGGGTCCGGCCTCCTGACGATCATGCCCCAGCCGGTCGGCCACTTTTCCCATTCGCGACCATGCCATGACCACCATTCCCCTCGCTCCTGCCACCACGACGCCTGGCGCCGGCTCCCCCGCGACGCCGGAAGCCTGGTCGACGGCATTCGCCTCCGCGTTCCCCTACGCCGAGTTTCTCGCTCGACATGCGACACCAGATCAGCAGAAACGGTGGCAAGGGGTGCATGATCGCGTCAGACTCACTGCCGACGAACGGCGGATTCTGGCGGGGTTTGTCCGCCGGATGCCGGTGCTCGTGCTTGCCGGTGCCTGGTGCGGCGACTGCGTCAACCAGTGCCCGATCTTCGATCACTTCGCCGCGGTAGCGTCGGCGATCGACCTCAGGTTCCATGATCGCGATGCGCGGCCTGACATCGCCGCCCATCTCAAGGTGTGCGGTGGCCAGCGTGTGCCGACGCTCGCCTTCTTCAGCGAGGATTTCACGCCGGTGGTCTTCTATGGAGACAGGACGCTGTCGGCCTACCGAGCGGCCGCGGCGGCGGCATTCGGTGAAAGCTGCCCGACCGGCCTCGTGCCGCCGACGGCAGACGCACTCGCTGCGGTGACGGGCGACTGGCTGCGGGAATTCGAGCGGGCACAAATCCTGCTGCGTCTCTCGGCGCGGTTGCGGCAACTGCACGGCGACTGAAGCAGCCTCGCTCCGCAGCACCGCTCCTCTCCACCACCCGACACCGGCGATACGCCGCGGACTCGAGCCCATGACCAACCGTGAGCGATGGACGGTCTATCCGCTGCTCTTCCTCGCAATCGGCCTGGCCGTGAGGGCCACCGCCGTCGTCCCCACCGATGGCCTCGTCCGTTTCGAGGCGATCGACACTGGGAGCATCATCTGCCGCGAAGTGCGAGTGGAGTCCGACGATGGCACGACGCTCGTCCACATCGGCCGCGTGAAGGGGGGCGGAGGGGGGAGAATCGAGATCCGCGATGCGAAGGGAAACGACTCGGTGTCGGTGGGAACCCGTCCTGGCCGTCGCGAAGGGGGCGTGGAGTTCTTCGAGCGGGATGGACGCGAGTCGGCGCGGCTGACACCGACCGGCCTGGGTGAGCCTCCCCCCGATGAGCCGGTACTCGACACTCCGGATGAGGGAGCGTCGCACGACGACAACCATTCGGACGTGCGCGGCACCGACGACGACGTGGCGGTGACAAGCCGTTGAACGGCTCGTTCTTTCGGCGGAATGCAAGTACGCCCGGCAGGACTCGAACCTGCAACCCTCGGTTCCGAAGACCGATGCTCTATCCAATTGAGCTACGGACGCGCGTCGGGGGATGAGTATACGCGGAGAACCGGGCGCCGCCTCCCCTCCCCAGCCGGCATGACCTCACCAGCCGGACTTTCTTCTCGCCGACTCTGCCGGTCGGGCAAATCTGCCGATCCACCCCATGGCGGAGATGCCGGATTCGCAGTCCCCAAAATGGGGCACTTGGCCGGCCATCATCCCGCCACGAATGGCGGACAGGCGGTCGACGGCTTCTTTTCCCCCCATCCCCTGGTTGCTGTTTCGAGGAGATTCTCCATGCCGGTCATCAATCCCCATGGCACCGCACCTTCCGGGCCCGCGTTCTCCTGGATCGACACACGCTCGCTCCTGCTCGGCGGCGGCGTCGTGCTCCTCACGGCATGGTTCGGACTGCTCCGCCCCTCCCAGCAGCATCTGGCGGGACTCGAGCGGCAGATCAATCAACTGACGCGGGCTGTCAGTGATCTCAACGACACCGGCAACGGTGCGAAGGGCACCAACTCCCTCCTCGCACGCCTGCAGATCCAGGGACGGCAACTCGGCGAGGCCGAGGCCGCGTTCGAACGCTTCGAGAAGCTGGCCGACCGGATCGCCACCCAGGCCGCAGCGATCGACCAAGCCACCGCCGCGATCGAACGGATCGACACCCTGCACGCCGGGATCGCTGCCAGCGGGCCAGCGGTCGGCGAGGCCAAGGCGGTGCTCGACGACATGGCCGAGTTGTCGACGAAGGTCCAGACCTCGCGTGACGGCGCCCGCCAGGCCCGCGAGGCACTGGCCGTGCTCGATACCCTCCACGATGACCTCACGGCGGGAATGGCGAAGATCGACGGTGCGACGCCGGTGCTCGACGATGTCCAGTCGCTGGTGAGCAGGATTGCCGAGACGGCGACCGACATCGACCGTGCCGCCGAGATCCAGGCCCGGACCGCGAGGCTCGAACAATCGATCCTCGACCGCGAGACGAGCCTCCACGGCGCCGAACGAACATTTGAGCGGATGGCGAACCTGAGCGCGTCGCTTGCCGGGCAGGAGGCCGCCACAGGCCCCGCCGAGCAGCGTCTCGGCAGGCTCGTGGCCCTCAAGAACGGCGTGATCTCGGGAAGCGACGGCATCGACGATGCGGCCGCGGCGCTCACCCGACTGCACGACCTCCGCGACGGCCTGCGGACCGCCTCCGGGACGATCGGCGGCGTGCAGCACATGATCGTCGACGTCATGCTGCTCCAGCCGGCCGTCGATCGTGCCGTGCAGGCGCTCAAGCCGGTGATCGAGCTGACTCGGACGGCAAGGCAGGCCGACCCGACGGCGATGTCCCCCAAGGCGACAAGCGACAGGGCTGGCAGCGACGCGGCCCAGCCGGCGCCGACCGAGGCCGCGGCCCCGTCCCAGACGCCTCCGTCCCCGCTGGTGGGCGCCTCCACGACACCAGAAGCCCTGCGGTGATCCCGACCAATTCCAATTTGCCCCCGGAGCGGGCAGACTGGTTGGATCATGGGGGATCCCACACGCACCATCGCCGACCCGCCGCGCACGCTCAGCCAAGCCCTGCGGCACCTCGGGCCGGGCATCGTGCTGGCCAGTTCGATCGTCGGAAGCGGCGAGTTGATCGCCACCACGAGCACGGGGGCGCAGGCCGGCTTCGCGCTCCTCTGGCTGATCGTGATCGGGTGTGTGATCAAGGTGGCGGCCCAGGTCGAGATCGGCCGCGCCACCCTCGCCTGGGGCCGCACGCCGCTGGATGCCTTCGATCGTGTGCCCGGGCCGCGATTCGCCGGCCGGGGCTGGATCTACTGGGGTTGGGTGGTGATGACCCTCCTCGTCCTGGTGCAGCAGGGGGGCATCCTTTCTGGAGTGGCGCAGACGCTCGCCGCCGGGTTGCCTGTCACGGCCGCCGGCCGGCAATGGAACCGGGTCCATGACGAGGCCGCGCAGGACCGGATTCTCGTGGCTGAGGCACGGAGCCGTGGCGACGCCGACGGTGCCGCGGCGCTCGTCGCACGGATGCAAGAGCTGGATGTCGAAAAGAAATCACTTGCCAAGCCGGCGGATGAGACGATGTGGGCCGTCGTCACGGGAATCGTGACCGCGGTGCTCCTCGCGATCGGCCGCTATCGGCTCATCGAGCTGGTCTCGATCCTCCTCGTGGGGACGTTCACGCTCGTGACCCTCGTGGCGATCGGGCTCCTCCAATTCGATCCGGCGTGGGCGATCAGCGGCAGCGAATTGGCCAGTGGCATCGCCCCTTCGATCCCTCCGTCGGTCAACGGACGATCGCCGCTGATGACCGCACTGGCCACCTTCGGGATCATCGGCGTCGGCGCCAGTGAATTGATGGTCTACCCCTACTGGTGCCTTGAGAAGGGATACGGCGTGGCGGTGGGTCCCCGGGACGACAGCGACGCCTGGGCGACTCGGGCCCGCGGTTGGCTGAAAGTGATGCAACTCGATGCGTGGGCATCGATGGTGGTCTACACCACCGTCACCGTCGCCTTCTATCTGCTCGGCGCCGCCACCCTCGGGCGACTCGGCCTGCAACCGGAGGGGGGGGAGATGGTGCGGACGCTCGGCGCCATGTACACACCGGTGTTCGGCCCCGTGATCGGCCCCTGGGCCAACAGCCTGTTTCTCGTCGGGGCGTTTGCCGTGCTCTATTCGACCCTCTTCGTCGCCGCGGCGGGCAACGCCCGGATGGTGGTCGACGGCCTGATCCTCGCCGGGATCCTGCCCGGCGACGACGCCTCGCGGACGACCTGGAACCGTCGGCTCTCCACCGCCTGGCCGATGGTGGCGATGGTGCTCGCCCTGGCGATCCGCGAACCGGTGGCGATGGTGCTCGCCAGCGGCATGGCCCAGGCCGTGATGCTCGCGGCGCTGGGCGTGGCCGTGCTCTGGTTCCGTTGGCGCGCCCTCGATCCGCGCCTGCGGCCGGGTCCCGCCTGGGATACCCTTCTCGTGATCTCCTCGCTGGGCTTCATGCTCATCGGCTCCTGGACGCTGTGGGAGCGGGTGACCACCCTCCTCCGAACGGTCGGCTCGCCGTGAATGACTCCCGCTCCATGCCCACCATCGCGCGGATCGGAGTGCCGCAGTCCGGCTACCCGATCGATCGGAACGTTCTCGGGTCGCTCCCTCCCTGGCTGCGGCGGGTGCGACCGATTGATCGCCATCGCCTCACCGTTGCCGTCCGCTACCGCTGCGGATGGCCAACGCCCCAGCGGCAACAGTTTTCCTTCGGCCGCCCGTATCTCGTCGACTGCGAACTGTTCCATTTCTTCAACACGATCACGGATGTCCGCCGGCCGTGGGTTACGACATTCGAGACCTCGCTGCCCCGATGGGGCGACGTCACTCCAGCCGTGCGGGCGCGAGGCTTACGACTCCTCGGGAGCGAGTGGTGTCGCCGGTTGATCGCGATGAGCGACGCGGCCAAACACATCGCCACTTCCGAATGGGAGGCGGGGCTATCGGTCGCCGACGCCCGACGGTTGTGCGAACGGGTGGAGGTCCTCCTGCCACCACAGGCCGTCCTCGAGTCGCCCGCAGTTAGGCAGGAGGCGGACGAGGTTCGCTTTGCGTTCGTGGGGGCTGATTTCTACCGCAAGGGTGGACTGGAAATGCTCGAGGCATTCCGCCGTCTCGAGGGTTCGGGGGTGCTCAACTGGCGGGCCGTCGTGGTGGGCAACCTCGATACGCTCGGCGATTATGCCGCACTCGCTGACGAATCGAGCCGGCAACGGGCGCGCGATCTCCTTGCCGCCATGGCAGGCCGGATCGAATACCACCCCCGCCTGCCATACCCGCGGGTGGTCGAGACGATGAAGGCTGCTGACTACTACCTGCTTCCCACGCTCGCCGACACGTTCGGCTACGCCGTCCTCGAGGCACAAGCGTGCGGCGCCGTGGCCATCACCACCAACGTCCGCGCCCTTCCGGAGGTCGTGACGGCCGGATCCGGTCATGTGATCGATTTGCCGCTCGACGACCAGCGCAATGCCCACACGCTCCCCGGGTTCGCGAAGACGCGAGCCGGACTGACAGACGCCCTCGAGGCGATCCTGCGGGAATGCTGCGCAGCATCGCCGCAGGAGCGACTGGCGAAGGCCTCCGCAGCCACCGCCAATCTGCGAAGCCGGCACGATCCGGCCGAGCATCGCCGGCGTCTGGAAATCATCTACCGCCGTGCACTCGAGGCCGGGCCTCAATCCGCCTCGGTGTGAGTGGCCCTCTTTCTATCCGTGCCCGATGGAACATGCAGTCGTGTCCGGCCCCCCCCTCCTCCCGCAATCCAGCGAGCTCTCCCCCCGCCCCACCATCCGCCTCCGCTTCGTCGGTTTCTGGGATGGTTTCGACGCCGCTGATAATTTCTTCACCAGGCTCCTGCGCCCCCACTGGCACATCGATCAGGATTCCGACCCCGACTTCATCCTCTACAC
>CANGIH010000028.1 GCA_947453875.1 Planctomycetaceae bacterium
GTTGAATGAAGTCATCACGGATCCCGGCGGTGGCAACACCCGCCTCCGGAAGAGCCCCGAAAGAACCGGACCATCCTATCCCGATCCTTTCAGTGCCGCAAACCGAACCGGGCGGAGTCGTACGATGGTGCGAAGAGCAGGCCGTTCCCTCCGATCGAGGAGATCTCCATGCGCCCCGGAAGTTGTCGTGGCAATGCCTTGAGGTGGCGTGTCGGCTGCACCGGGTTGGCTGCGTGCCTCGTACTCCTCATGGTTTCGATCGCGCGCGGACAGCCCCTCGGGTCCCCCGACAGCGATGCGCCGGGTGATGCGATGATCCAGCGCTGGCTCGCCGCACGTTCCGCACGGATCGAACGCGCGATCAGCGCGGACCTCACCCCCCACGACGCGACACGTCAGGCGCTACTCCGCGCCGAGTACCTTCACATGCTCGGGCTCGATCCCCTGCCGATGCAGGCACCGCTGTCGACGACCGTCACCGGCAGGATCGACGGAGACGGCTTCGTCGTCGAGATGCTCCATTACCAGAGTGTTCCCGGCCTGTATGTGACGGCGAACCTCTGGCGCCCTGCCGATGCGCCACCGGGCGTGCGTCACCCGGCCATCGTGTATGTCTGCGGCCATTCCGCTCGCGGCCGCGACGGCAACAAAACCGCCTTCCAGGACCAGGGGATCTGGTTCGCCCGTCACGGCTACGTCTGCCTCGTCGTCGACACCCTCCAACTCGGCGAGATCGCCGCCACCCACCATGGCACCTATCGGGAGGGACGATGGTGGTGGCAATCTCGCGGCTACACGCCGGCGGGGGTGGAGTGCTGGAACGGCATCCGCGGAATCGACCTGCTCTGCGAACGCGAAGACGTCGACGGCGACCGCATCGGGGTCACCGGCATCAGTGGGGGTGGTGCGGCCACCTTCTGGATCGCTGCAGCCGACGAGCGCGTGAAGGTGGCGGTGCCGGTGAGCGGCATGGCCGACCTTGGCGCCTATGTCCAGGGCCGCTGCATCAACGGCCATTGCGATTGCATGTTCATGGTGAACACCTTCCAGTGGCCCTGGACGCGGATCGCAACTCTGGTCGCCCCCCGGCCGCTCCTGTTCGTCAACAGCGACACCGACCCGATCTTTCCGATGGATGCCAACGAGAGGGTGGCGGCCATCCTCGAGCGGGCCTATGCCCTCCACGGGGCCGGCGACCGCTTCGACGCCCTGGTGAGCCGCGGTGGACACGCCTACCGGGCCGACATCCGCGCGGGCGCCTACCGCTTCCTCAACACGCATCTCAAGGATGATCCCCGTCCGGTGACCGATGGCGAAGTCGATCTCGTCGACGAGCGGGGGGCCGTGACCGCACACCCGATCCCGCCGGAACGGCTCCGCGTCTTCCGAACCGATAGCGACATCCCCACCGATCAGCGCAACACCACGATCGACGAACACTTCGTTCCGATCGGCAGTCCGCAGATTCCCTCCCCCGGCGGTTTCGACGCCTGGCAGGCCGGACTCCGCGATGCGCTGCGCCGCGTGACCTTCCGCGCGCTTCCCGAGAATCCCACGGCTCTGCCCCCCGTGGAGCGGATCGCTGCGGGGCCGTGGCGGGTGGAGAGCGAGCCGGGCCTGTTTGTGCATCTTCTCCCTCCCGATGCCGCCACGCTTGCCAAGGCGAAGCGTCATCGGCTCGTCGTGCGCGATGGCGCCGCCGCGGCCCCCCCTGCCCAGGGTGAGGATACGGCTGAGTGGCTCCTCGATCCGCGCGGTGTCGGGCAGGGGGGGTGGACGACACGCAATCCCCCCAATCATGTCGAGCGGTCGATGGCGCTCCTCGGCGACAGCGTGGCGGCTGGCCGCGTGCGCGACACGCTGGCTGCCGTCGCCGCGATCCGTGCCGCCGACAGCGATCGCGCCGCACCGCTGCCGATCGAGGTGGCGGGCGCGGGCGGGGGCGGACTGGTCGCCGCCTACGCCGCCGTCTTCGCGCCGATGGTCGATGCCGTCGACCTCGTCGATCCCCCCCCGACTCACATGGCGACCGATGCGCCGGCACTGCTCAACGTGCTTCGGGTGGCGGACGTACCGATGCTTCTCGGGCTCCTCGCGCCGCGGCCACTCACGATCCGCACAGCCACCCCGGAACCATTCGCGGCGACGGAAGCCGTCTACGCCGCCGCCGGTGCTTCCAACCGGCTCGACGTATCCACGGGCGTCGCGGCAGGCGGATCGAGCAGGTGATGATCGAACCGTCACCCGATCGACTTGGCGATGAGAAACGCCGCCGAGGCGGCCAAGCCCCCGACGAGCACCGTCTGCCATGCGCTCCTCCATGGCCGGTCGGTCGTGAACCTCCCCTTCACGTAACCGAAGACGAGGAGGGCCAGGAGTGTCACCACCACCGACCAGGCGAGCGCCTCGGGCACATTCCGAATCAGCGCATAGGGCGCCAGGGGAACCAGTCCGCCGGCGATGTAGGCAAGCGCGATCGTCAACGCGCTGCGACTGGCCCGCTTCGGATCGGGCTCCTCGAGCCCCAACTCGAATCGCATCATGAAATCGACCCAGCGCTTCTTGTCGGCCCGGATCGACCCGGTGACCTTGTGGGCATCCGCCTCGGAGAGGCCGTAGCTCAAAAGGACGTCGTGCACCTCCTGGGCTTCCCGTTCCGGGATCTGCTCCACCTCGCGTTCCTCGCGGAGGCGTTCGGAGGCGTAGTGCTCGAGGTCGGTTCGGGCCGCGAGGTAGCCTCCGAGCCCCATCGCGATCGCGCCCGCCGCCACCTCGGCGAGCCCCGCGGTCATGATGATGCCACTCGACTCCACCGCCCCGGACAATCCCGCCGCCAGCGCGAACGGCACCGTCAGGCCGTCCGACATCCCGATGACGATGTCACGGACCGTCTCCGAATCCTCGAAGTGGTGCTCGTCGTGCGGCGGGTGCCGCGATGCCTGATGATGGAGGTGGGTATCGGGGGTGTCGTGGGGCATGGTTCATCCAGGCGCTTGTGAGTGTGGAGATACAGAAGGAGATGCGACGGCACGGTCGCGCGTGAGGAGCGCCATTTCTACCGTCAGGCCCGGACCAACCCCCGCCGCGGCGGCCGGGGGGAGCGTGCCGGGAAGCGGGCAGGAGACAGGCGCGTCATTCATGGGAGCGCCCCCCGCCCCGCCATTCGACGAGGACGCGTTCCGGCCAGACGCGTCGGACGATGGCACCGGCGAGCCCGGCCCGAGCGAACAGGGCGCGATATTCCCCCGGGGTCCTCGCCGCGCAGACCGAGAGAGGGCCGTCGATTTTCGTGATCCGCGACGTGGAGAGGATGGCCGTGCCGACGGTGGCGAGGACGAGGCCGAGACGGCTGCGAATGAGGTCGGATACGACGATCCCACGCCGCGCCGCAGCCGCCATCGAGCGGAGCAGCACCACGGCCTCAGGGTCATCGAGATGATGGAGGAAGAGCGAACTGACCGCGACGTCGCAGGGAGGGCAGCCGTCGGCGGTGACATCACACTCCGCGAACGTCGCGACGCTCCCCCGGCGGGTGGCGAGGCTGCGACTGCGCTCGATGGCCAGGGGACTCATGTCGATGCCGATCAGCTCGACTCGCTGCCAGCGGCGCGATGCCGCCAACCTCCGCGCCAGGTCGATCGTCACGTCACCGCCCCCCGAAGCGACGTCGACGACGACCAGTGGACCGGAGTGCGCCGCCCCCTCGGCCACACGAGCCACCCCCTCGGCGATTCGGGCGGCGGTCCGAGAGAAGGCATTGATCCGCCCCAGGGCTGTGAGGGCATCGATGTGATCAACCGCGGCGATCGCCGGGTCGTCCATCAATTCCGGTTCACGAACGCGCGGGAGCGACCAGAAGGACACGGGATGGTTTCTCAGGGTGGCCGGCCGTAGAGAAGCATACGCGAGCGAGGGGACCTGATGGCATCGTGGGATAGCCAGGCCCCCGGGCCTGGCTATCGCGGTATCGGTCGCCGAGGAAATGGATGAGGCGACGGTCCTTGAGAACGCTCCCGAAGGAAGGGAGCGGCGATCATTTCGGCCCCCCGATGACGGCCGGCGCCGGCCGTTCGGGCGGCACGCGTCCAGCCGGCGGCTGGGCGGTCGGTGCAGCGGCAGGCCGGGGGGAGGGATTCGGATTCCCGACCGGCGTGGCGGCGATGCGGATATCGCCGTGGATGGCCAACTCGTCTGCCACGCCGACGACACCGCCGAATTTCTTGTAGGGCTTCATCCCGAAATCGGTCTGCTTGATGCGAAAGGATCCGGTCAGGCGCAGGACCGGACCGGCCGACTCCACTTCCACGGGGATGATCACTTTCCTTGCCACGCCGTGGAGCGTGAAGGTGCCGACAAGATCGACGGTCGGCTTCGGCCCGGCTCCCGGCCGGGCCGACCGCAGCGCGGAGCCGATGTCGAACGTGGCGGTGGGGTGACGATCGACGTCGAGCACGTCCGGGCCGAGCATGTTCTCGGTGGTCTGGCGGCGTGTCGATTCATCGGCCTGCCCCGGCAACCCGAGCACCTTGCGGGCCTCGGGGGTGTCGGCGAGAAACGAACGCATGTCGAAGACGAGCTGACCGGCGTTCTCCGCGGCATCCAGACGCACCGCACCGGAGACCAGATTCCCGACCACGGCGTGGTCGTGCCCAAGGCCGGTCTTGCCGACGAACACGTAGACCCGGCTCGTGGCCAGATCCACATCGCCCGGCACCGGTTGCTGCCCTTCCCGCAGTGGCACGGGAGCCGACACGGCCTGCGCCCAGGCCCGAGGTGAGACCATCGCGAGGACGAAGCCAAGACAACCTGTCAGCACCAGGATGGCTCGTCGCATGCGGTTTCCCCCGAAGCGTGTCAATGGTGAGGGCGCGGATCGGACCCTTACAGGAAGGAATATCGTATCCGGTGGCAGGCTGCGGGGAGCACTCGAAAAGCTCCGCCGAGCGGTATCTGTCGGAAACGGCAGGGCTGGTGGCCGCGTGAGGACCGACGGGCAGGAACAGGCCCGGAGGACGTGCATCGGAGGGAGCGATGATCAGGCTGCAACCCGCGCCAGTCGCTCGTGATAGGGCGTGGCACGGAGAAGGATGCAGCCCTGGAGAACCTCCGGCCTGCCCGGGCTGCCAACGGCCGCCGTGGGGCAGGCGATCAGCCCGGAGAGCCGCGACCAGGTGGCATGCAGGGCATGGGGGATCGAGCAGGCGCTGACATTCCCGGTGCGGCGGGTCAGGCCGTTGACGATCTCTCCACCGATGCCATGGTCGTCGAGCTTCATTCCGGTAAACCGGACGATCCCCGTCCCGGCCTGATGCGGAACGACGAACCGGACATCGCCGCCCGTCAGGCCCGCCTCGGTGATCGCCTTGGCAGCGGCGGCCGACATCGCCCGTGGGGCGATGTCGGCAATCATCATGCCGTCGAGAGACCAGACAAGCCTCTTCTCATCGTGGATCGCCCCACCGTCCGGCGCCGGGACGACGACCCCGGTCCGCATGTGGAAATCGAAGGCCGGCCGTTCCGCAGGTTGCCTCTCGGCAGCGGCGTGGAGAACCATGAAATGCACCGGGTGTCGCCGGTTCGTCGCCGGGGCGAGCATCGTGGCCGACGCCATGTCACCGAACAGCCCGGCGGTCGCCGCGGTCCTGTAATCGGTGATCCGGCTGATGCGACTCGCGACGACGACGAGGATGAACTCGTCCTTCTCCAGGGCAAGACGCGGTGCCCAGCGCCGATTGACGACGGCGAATGCCCGGCTGTAACCGCAGCAGAACCAATTCAGGCCGATCGTGCGGCACTTCCGCAGGCCAAGCTCGCGGACGATCCTTCTGGCGGCGCAGCCTGGCCGTTCATCCGCAAGGCGCACCGGCTCGAGGTGCCGCCGGGCGATGGATGGAGGAATGAACGACGGCGAGACGAAGACGATGCCCCGACAGTCTGCGAGGTTGCAGCCCGTGTCCCGCTGCAGCTGCCTCACTGCGGCAAGCCCCATCGTGACCTCGTCGTCATCGGAGATCGTCCGTGCCTCGATGCCCGTGTGATGGGCGAACTTGCGCGGCATCGTGTCGCCGAACCATCCGTTCTCCAGTTCCCATCCGGGCTGGTGGATCGCGATCGCGCAGATGCCGATCGGCACAGACGGAGAGACGCTCATGGGAGCCTTGGTGGCGGTGGGGCTGGAGAGGGGGGGGCGGGATTGTGGCGATCCGGAGCCTGGCTGACCAGCGGGAAATCCGCGGGCAAAAAGCCCCCCTCGGCAGGATGTGGAAGACCTGCCCGCCCCTTCACCCCGACCACACCTCGAGCCGTCCCCCGCTGCCGAGGCCGACCGCCGCGGCACGCAGGGCCAGTTCATCGAGCGCCCGCCTGCCGTCGGCCCCGAGGTCGACCGTCCACGCATTGACATACAGGTCGACATGCTGCATCAGCACCGAGTCATCCTGCTCCTGTGCAAATGCGCGCATCGACGGCAGGGGGGCGTCACGATCGGCAAGGGCAAACAGAAGAGAGTCGCGGATCACCTCCTGCACCGCCCGGATCGTCTCCCGGTCGAGCCGACGGCTCGCCACGATGCCCCCCAGCGGAAGCGGGCTGGCGGTCTCCTGCTCCCATCGCGTGCCGAGATCCTCGACGAGCGAGAGCCCCTGCTGCTGCCAGGTGAACCGGCCTTCGTGGATGCAGACTCCGAAGTCGGCGGTCCCAGACTGGAGCCGGGGCATGATCTCGGAAAACACGACATGCTCGATGCGCGTCGAGCGGGGATGAAAGAGGGCGAACAGTAGTGCGGCGGTCGTGTGCCGGCCGGGGCAGAGGGTGAGTTGCCCTGCATGCCGCGGCGTTGCGGCCGGCTGGGAGGAAAGCAGGAGCGGGCCGACACCGAATCCGAGCGCCGATCCGCTCGGCAGCACCACAACCTCGTCCGCCACCGCCAGCATGGCGTGGAAGCTTGCCTTGCAAACATCGTAGTCGCCACGGAGGAGGCGCTCGTTGAGCTGCTCGATATCGAGCAGCTCGATGTCGAAGTGGAGGCCGCGTCGATCCACCGCCCCGGTCAGCAGGCCGTGGAAGGCGAAGGTGTCGTTCGGACAGGTGGAGATCGCCAGGCGGATGGTGCGGGTCACGGATCCTGCTCCAGATCCTGCTCCAGGTGTCGGCTGACGATGCCGGCCGCGGCGGCCAGGGCGTCGCGGGTCTGCCACCGCGAATGGTCGCGGTCACCGGCGCTGTTGGAAATGCCTCGCACGATTCCGCAGGGCACGCGAGCGAGCCGGCAGGCGAGTGCGACGGCAAATCCTTCCATGTCCTCGGCGCAGGCGTGCGGATACATCGCCTTGCGGATGCGTGCCTCGTCGGCATCCGAGGCGGCCGACGCCACAGTGAGCAGCAGATCCTCGCTCGGCACACGGGGGTGCTCGGCCACGGGGGATGGGACCGGGTCGAGGTCGATCCGGTCGCCGACGCTGGCGGTGGGATCGGGAGGATCGCCCGGCCACTGCTCCCATCCCAGGGAGGCCGCAGGGAGGAACCGACTCCCTGCGCCGACGCCGATCCCATGGCAGGCGACCCGGCTGAACATGCAGGCCGAGCCCAAGGGGATTCTGTCGCCGAACCGACCGGCGATGCCGACGAGCACCACCCGCCGCGGTCGCAAGTCCGCAAGCAGCCGCGCGGTCCGGGCCGCAGCTGCCACCATCCCGAAACCGCACAACTCGATCCGGCGGGAGCCCGGATCGCCCCCCTCCAGAAGCGGCCTGAGGGAGCGCCGCTCCAACTCGGTGGGAACAAGGATCAGATGTCGGAGCATGGACTCGGAGACTCGTGACAAGCTGTCGGCTGTTTTCGTGACCGTTGCGATCGCTCACTGGGAGTGAACACGCGCTGACCGGGCATGCGGCGTACCGTCTGTAGTGTAGGCGCGATCGAGCCGACCGGCGTCGGCCAGTCGCGGTCTACCCAATCTCAGGTGCCGACCACGCGGATCGATTCGGGCCATCGTGGCGATTTCCCGCGGCGGGAACGGTGGCTGTGCGCCTCCGCCGACGGCGGCGCGAAGTTCGCATTCCAACCACCCTCGGCAGCCTGTAGATGGTGCATACCAGGAAGCGATCCAAGCACAAGGAGGTTCATCGATGAAAAAGCATTTCGGTCCCCTGCAGGGGCTCATCCTGACCATGTCGACCGTGGCTTCGGTCATGCTGGCCGCGACAGTGGCCCTGGCCGGTCCACCTCCGCTCAGCACCAATCCGGGGAATCTGGCGATTTACCCGGCGCGCGGGCAGAGCCTGGATCAGCAGCGTGCCGACGAAGCCGCTGCCTACGACTGGGCCACCCAGCAGACAGGCTGGGATCCGTATCAGGCGAAGGCGGTCCTCGATCAGCAGGGCCATGCGGCGGCCGACGCTGCCGGCGCCGCGCGTGGTGGCGCCGTGACGGGTGCGGCGGGCGGGGCGTTGGTCGGCGTCGCTGTCGGTGCGATCGCGGGTGACGCCGGCAAGGGGGCGGCCATCGGCGCCACCTCCCTGGGCCTGACCGGCGGCATGCGGTCGCGGCGGGCGGTCAAGGCGGCGGGGGCCACGTCCTCGACAGCCGTGGCTTCCTATCAGCAGCAGTTCGGCCTCTGGACCAGGAACTACATGGCGGCCATGGAGGCGAAGGGGTACACGGTGCGGTGAGGCCCTCGAGCCGATCCGAGCAGGCATTCACACAGGGCACAGAGCGTCTTTTTCACCGCACGAGCGGATGGTATTCGACAACGAAGGGAGTGGATGGATGGCGACAAGTGCATTGAAGCTGGTGGTGTTGGGCATGGCGGCCAACGTGATGCTGCTGGGCAGCGCGTGGGCCGGCCAGACGTGGGTCTGTGCCGTGACCTCGGCCGTCGCCGTGGACGAGGACGGCACGATCGGCCCCCCCGATCTTGGCGACAAGGAGCGTCCCACGTTCATCCGTGTCGATGCGGAGAAGAAGGAATTGACGCTCCTGGCACCGAAGTCGCGCAAGGGAGAGGTCACGAAACTCGATGCCGCCAGGGAGTCCGACGGGCAGTGGGTGCTCTCCGGCATCGAACACGGCCGTGGGATCAACCTGATCATCAACGCCGACGGCCACATGACGCTGTCCGTGATCGGCGACGGCGTGGTCTGGTCGGTGTTCGGTCACGCCATTCCGGAGCAGGAGATCAAGTGACACCGCGTCCCACGGAGGTGGCTGCGACACCTCCGTGGGACGGCGATGGTCGCTCAATCGCGGTGATTCGTTTCACCGCCACCACGGCCTGCCCCGACGGGGCCCCGATGCGCCGTGGTTCATTCCGCGGCCGACTTCATGGCCGTCACTTCGTCGATGGCCAGCTGCAGCTGCGTCAATCGCTGCTCCCTTGGCCCCCAGAGCTCCACCAGATGCGGTCCATTGGCTAGCGGCAACAGCTGAAACCGGCCGTCGCGATAGATTTGCTTGAAAATCGCATCCACCTCGTCGCGATAGGCGTGATCGACCGGCCTGATTCCATCCGCTTCCATGTCCACCGGCCAGGCATCGGTTTTCGGGACAAATGCCAGAATGTCCAGATGGTCGAGCGATTCTCTCACGGCGGGCACCATCGCCTCCACAAAGGCAATGTCGATGTCTGTCGTGCCCTGGTTCGCCGTATAGAGCGAATAGGCGACATAGTCGACCGGCGAGCGATCGAAGATCACGTCGTCGGTGAACGCAGAGTACCGATGCACCCGGCTGATGTTGTAGTACAACTGAATACCGTTGTGCAGTTTCGTGGAGGCCTCGCGAAAGCGTATGTCGTAGGGGCCATGAAGGCCCAGCACCCGGTACGGCTCCTCCTCGCGACGAAAGCGGGGATGGGCGGCGACCCACTCGTTGACAATGGTCGATTTCCCCAACGAGTGGGCCCCTGAGACGGCGATTCGCATGCGAGTCATCCCCGTCAACGAGTCCACGATCGAAAGAAGGAGACCGCCCCAGACGGATCAAGGCAGATCACCCGGCGGACGGGAGACTGGGGGAGGTCAAGTCAAAATGGCACGTCATCGCTGCCAGCTTCTGAATAATCGTCGTTGATGTCGATGGCGTCGTCTGGGCCGTCACTCGCCCTCCCGCCCCCGGACAACCGTTTGAACGAGATGCCTTCGGCACTCAGAAAGTACTTGGCCTCGCTGCTCGCATCCCGCTGCCAGCGGCGGCCGCTGAGGCGGTAGGTCACCTCGATCTCGTCTCCCATGGAGAGGTCGTCCACCGCGTCGCAGCCATCCTTCACGAATTCGACGGGAATGAAGTTGGTGAACGTGCCCTTCGACTGCTCGAGCACCACCAATCGCTTGCGAAAGCCCTTCTGGCCGAAGGTCTTGGTCTCCTCGATCAGGTGGACGACGCCGCGGACGGTCGGGTCTTTCATGGATGTTGGCCGTTGGGTTTCGGTGGTCGACTCCAGCACCGCTGCACGGCGGGCTGTTGAGACGAAAGCGTATCACACGCCGTCAACCACGCTCGTCAGAAGGGAGGGTGTCGCCCGCCGGGCGGCGGGGAAACAGCAAGGCTGCCCGCGGGGATGGCCCCGGGCCGCAAGGGGGATGTCTTGGAAGGAGCGGTCTGCCCCCCCACCCACCCACGGCGACCGAGCAGCCTGCGCCCCCCTCGCCGGGCCGTGGCCGCGAGCGGCTCGTGTCCAGCTCAGCCAGGCCAGGCGGCGGGCTCGCCATCGGGGAGGTGAACTGCGACCATCAGCACCTCGCCGCCCCCGATGATCGTCGTCAGGTGACCTTTGCCACGCGTGTCTTCAAGCAGGCAGATACTCCCTGCCCTGAGGTGGCACTGGCTGCCATCGCTCGCGCGGACCGTCGCTTCGCCGGCCATCACAAACATCCATTGCCTGCAGGGGGTGCAATGCCAGCCCCCCATCCAGTCTGGCGCGAACCTGAGGAGGCACCACCCCGTGGCCCGGGTCGTGATGGAAACCTCGAGAGGGGGTGCAGGCGGGGCAAACTGCTCCGGTTCAACCGTCATGGCCGCAGCTTCCATGTGCGACTCGCCGGCATCGTCCGAAAACACGCGGGTGTATTCCACCGGTCGTCGCATGGCTTGGTGCGTGGCGGGGGTTGTTGAGGCAAGGTCCGTGATGCCCATGTGGCACCACCGCGCCCGGGTATCGGGCTCTATCAATGATGCTTCGTCAGAAACACAGGGCTGACGGTGCCCCTGCCTTGCGTGATCATTTCACTCTCGGCAGTCGGATGAAACCCACGGTGACGACCGGCGAAACCAATCTCACTGTGAATCGGGCGGCTTGGCGATCCAAATCGGCCATCGAGGAGGCCCTGTTCGATCCTATAAAAGCATCTCCATGGAACGGGGGCAATGGGACGGGGAACAGACCCGGCAGCCCGAGGGGCCAAGCAGTCAACCGAAAAGCCGCCCGCACGGGGCCCCGGCGGGGCGATGGAACACGATCGGCTCCAGTGGCACACGACCGACGAGGCACCCCGACACCGATGCCGACAAATATCGAGATCAAGGCGCGGTTGGCCGACCTGCCGCGAATGCGTGGAGTGGTGGCGGCGATCAGCAACACGCCACCACAGACCCTCCGACAGCGGGACACGTTCTTCAGGTGCGCGACTGGCCGTCTCAAGCTCCGTGAGATCGGGGTCGGGCACGCAGAACTGATCTTCTACTCGCGGCCCGATGTCGCTGGGGCGAAGCAATCGGAGTATGAGGTCACCGCGGTGACCGATCCCGAGGCACTTCGAGCCGTGCTCGCCCGGTCTTTGGGCGTGGTGCAGACCGTGGAGAAGACGCGGGAGCTCTCTCTCATCGGCCAGACCCGGGTGCATCTCGACTCGGTGGACCGGTTGGGCGACTTCCTCGAACTGGAGGTGGTCATGCGCCCCGGGCAGGCCCCGGCTGAGGGCGAGGCCATTGCAGCCGACCTCATGCGGCGGCTCGGGATTCGGGATACCGACCTGTGCTCGACCGCGTATGCCGACATGCTCGGTGCATCGGCTGAACGCCTGACGCGGGCGCCGGCGAGGGCGATCAGCGTTTCGCCCGACGGCGATACCCGGGCGGCTCGGCGTGCGCGAGCATCTTCCCGAGCGTCCGCCAGTTGATGCCGTACTCCTGGCAGGCCGCCCGCTTCGACAATTCGCCGGTCA
>CANGIH010000029.1 GCA_947453875.1 Planctomycetaceae bacterium
AGCACATACCTGGCGCCACCATCCATCGGCCGCAGCGTCCAATGCAGGATCGTTCGCCCCGGACGGGTGACGACCGTGCTGAGGCCCTCCTCGGGCCGACCGAACAGCACCCCTTCTCCCACCACTCCGTCGGCCTCGAAACTCGCCCGCTCCACCGGGAGCGATCCCAGGGCCACGGTGAGCGGCAGACCTTCAGAATCGGCATCGAAAGACAGGGTCCCTTCGAGCCGGCCGTCAGCGGCGAGCGTGGCACGATAGATCGCCGCATCGACCAGTGGTCTACGGAACTCGCCCACGGCCGCCGTCAGCCCCTGCGCACCGCGGGTCGCGGCCTCGAACTCCTCGAGCGACAGGGGAACGAACCGGTGGCCACCCAGAGGGACGTCGTCGAGTCGTCCCTCCGGCACGATGACGCGGTGGTAGCGGAGGGGGCCCAGCGACAGAGGATCGGCGACGGCCCCAGGTTCCGCGGCCAAACAGCGGGGCACCATCGCCATCACCACGCAGGCCACCAGGAGCCGGCCAGGCAGGCCGATGGCGGGACGATGACCGATCATGGCGTGGCCCGTCCTGGCGGGGAAACGAGCCTCTCCGAAGGGGGGTCGACATTCACGATCAACGACGGCGACGACACCATCCGGGTTGACGATCCGACCGCGACTCGCGGGCGTTCCGACGGGCCGGTGCCGGCAACGGCGTCGGTCGCCCGGTGCAATGCCCCCGCCAGGAGGGAGAGCGTGATCCCGGGAATCGCGGCCTGCACCACCAATGGAGCCAGGTCCGGGAAGGCCACCGCAGCCATCGTGGCCGGGAGAGCGAGCGCGAACACGGCCGGCAGCCGACGCCACCCGGGACGGTAGACCATCGCCAGACCGAGCGCGAGTAGGGGGCCCGAGACGGCGAGCACGAGGAGCCAGGTCGGCACCACCCAGACCCGACCGACCCCGGGAGCGCCGGTGCCGGCGAACAGGGAACGCCCGGCCACGAGCGACGGCTCGACCGACGCACCGGGCCGCCCCTCTTCTCCCACCTTGCCCTGATCGGCCGGGAGACTGCGTGGAACCGCCGATCTGGCTGCGGTGGCGACCCAGTCGGCCAGCACACTCCTCGACACCACCGGCACGCGGTGGAGTCCCAGCGTGCCCCACTCCCAGCGCTGCTGCGGCGTCCATCGGACCGGCGCGGCCAAGACATGCTCGTGTTCGGCAAGCATAACCTCCCAGTAGAATCGCCGCTGGAGCGTCCCTTCGGGGAGTTGAGGGGCTTGAAGGGTCACCGGTCCGACAAGACCTCCGGAAAGCCAGTGCCGCCCCCCCACGCCGACTCCGCCGAGTGGCCGACTGGTCACAATCCGGATCAGAGACGACGTCCTGCCACCACCGGGGGCCCGCGGTTGCTCGATGGTCACCGTGCCATCGGGTCGCACCGCCCCTGCGACCGGCATCCCATCGACCCTGACATCGACCGCCGCCGGATTGATCACCCCGTCGCGCCACGGCACGGAGGAGGGAGGCAGGGTGAGGATGATCCTCCGGGCGGTCGTGGTCACCGCGTAGGTGAACACGTCCTCGCGGCGATCGCCGAGGAGCCTCGTCTCGATCCAGGCAGCCTCGACCACGGTCTCTCCCACCCCGGCGGCCCGTGGCGCCGAAAACGCGAGCGCGACGGCCTCCTGCGGCCTCGTCGACACCCACGTCCGCTGTGCGGCGGCGTTCGGAGCGGCATCGCGCTTCCACGCTTCGCCGCGCACATCGATCGCCAGGCTCTCGTCAGCCATCAGCGTGAATGACTGGCGGGTGATCCGCACACCGCGTGGCAGCACCAGAGGCAGGGAGAACACCCCCGCCTCCTCCCCTGCAACTGGCGTGGGGAGGGTCCAGCGAAGCGTGATCTCCCCCTCGCCCAGCATCGGCATGGCTAGGAGGCTGCGGTAGAGCAGTTCGTCCCGCGGAAGCGTGTCGGTGTCGCCGGGGGGAAGGTCGAACGGGGAGAGGACCTGCCCGCCCTGAAAGATCTCGAGCGTCCCCTCCGCCGCGAGGGCGGCCGGCACGACGAAATCGATCGATTCGAGGGGGACATGGGCGACATCGAAGCGGAGGACTTCTTCGACGGTCGTCTCCTTTTCCCCCACGGTGGCCCGCACGGTGGCACCGACCTCCACGCGCCGCGGCAGCGAGCGTGTCGTCGCGGCGAACTGTCCGGCTTCTCCCTCGACCCGGTAGACGAGCGGGGCGCGGTCGCCATCGGCCCGACGCGATGCCGGAACCACCTGGCGGATGAGCCCGCGGATCCGCTCGCCATCGGGGAGGACCTCGATATCGGCATCGGCGGTCACCGTGACGGTCGCCGGGCCGACGAGGTCGGCACGCGGAATTGGCAACACCCACTCGAGTCGATCGCTCGTCCGGTCAAACGTCCGGGCGGCCCGAAGCTCCACGACGGCATCCCCACTGACAGGCTGGAGGAACGGGATCACGACCTCGCCGTCACGCGTCATCAGGGCCGCGGTATCGACGACGGCGGCCGGCCCGACCTCATCGACCGTCCATCCTTCGAGGGCGAGCGTCAGGCGGGTGACCGGAGCCCCACGGACGGAGATGCGGAACTTCGCCGTCAGTCCGATCCGTGACGCACCGATGGAGTAGACATACTCCGGCTCGACAACGACGCGACTGGCCCGGGCGAGTACCCGCATCGGCAGACGTGCCGGTTGGGAGTCGTGGGCAAACGCCGCGACAAATCCCGGCTGCCGCGCCGCAGGCGGCGGATCGACGCGTCTGTTCGGCGCCGGATCGTCCCAGTCGAGTTGCCACTCCCCGGCGACCAGGAGCGACGTGCGCCCCCGTTGCCGCCATCCCGGCACCCCCTCGACCACAAACCCGAGGGGATCAAACGTCGTCCTCCCGGTCGGGTCGACAGGGCGCTCGCATTCCAGTTCGACCACGGCCACTCCATCCGCGGCCCGGGCCACCTGGACTTCGATCACCGGGGTGGGGCCGGCATCAGGGCTGTCTGGAGTGTCGCTGCTGACGAGCACCGCCGGTTCGCGGACACGGATCAGGCTCGAACGTGCAGGCAGGCCGATCCGCACCGTGGACATGCCGGGGCGCAATCCCTCGATGCGCACCGCCGTGTCGAGGATCGCCACGCGGCCGTCGATCCGCACCAGGCTCTCGACCACCACCTGCGGCAGCACACCACCGGTGGTGGCGACGGCTTCCCGGCCACTGATCCTGAAGCGGGTGCGGCCACTGAGGCCCTCGCAGGTCACGCTGCTCGCCCCTTCGCCCGTCGAGTTGACACGGGGCGGCAACCCGGAGGGCAGTATCGACACGACCGGATCGCGCCGCGCGGATCGGATCACGCAGCTCGAGGTGGTGGCCACCGGAAGGTCGAGGGTGAAAGACTCCCTGTCTGGTGTCGTCTCGAGCGTCACCCGACCGGTGAGCGTCACGGTATGCACGGCGTCGCGCTCACCAGAGACCCAACCCCGGTAGCCCTCCGTCCCTCCTTCCGCGCGGCGGCGGGGCGCTTCGACGACAACCTTTCCCGGCCCCTCTGAAACCGGCGCTTCCGCGAGGATCAGGCCGCTCAATCCCAGGGGGACATCGACCACGCCATCGCGCAGTTGGCGGAGCACGAGCCGGACGACGACCTCGCAGGCCGGCTCGCCGTCGTCTGTCCGTGGCCGTGCTTCGGCCTCGACTCGGTCGATCACCACGGCCGGCGGCCGTGGCACCCCCGGAAGTCCGGCTTGGAGGGTGAGAAGATCGACGAAGTCCCGGTAACCGAAGCCCGGCACCGGCACAAGCCTGCCACCGTCATCGGGAAGGTAGAAGATCTCGGGGGGCTGCTCGACGGGGCGTGGGTAGGCCCGCTCGGAATCCGCCGGACGGCGGCCAGGCAAGCCTTCAGGGAGAAGGTCGGATGCCCTGCCCGCGGTTGGCCCATCGCCACGTGGCGTGATGGCAGGCGGTGCTCCGCCGACCGCCTGGGGCGATTCCCCCTGCGGACGAGCCGCGGCGAACGAACCGAGGCAGGCTCCCAGGCAGGCAGCGAGGAGCGGCAGCACGCACCTCGCACGAACCACCCCAGGCAGGGGCATTGTGCACGCTCCTACCGGCGTTGGCATCGTTCGTGACCGCCACCAACCCTTCACCATCGCCGTCCCACACGCTCCTGGTCACTCTCTGCCGGGCCGCGCAGCCCGTCCTCTCTTCCGACAGTAGCTTGCCGGCAGGGGGGCCGCTCGTGGTTCAAGGTCCGCCGGCCAGGCAGCCCCGCCGGCCCAATCACCACACTCCACGCAACCGCTCCAACCCAATCGTCTCGCATCGGCCGCGGCCGGCCTCCGCATCCTGCTCCCTGCTGGAATCAGGGATCAACTGCTTGCGGGAGGGCCATCCCGTGCCATTCTCCCCGCGGCCTCTCCCGACGGCCGCCCACCCGGCCGGAGATTCCCCGTGATGCGGCTGCAGACGCCGCTTCAAAGACCGCAACCCGGGCCTTGCCAGGGGGGGAGGACACGTTGGAGTTCACCGAGCAGCCGCGGCGTGGAGGCGCTGATGAAGGCCGGTTCGTCGAGCACCAACTCGCCACCTCCGGCGAACGGGCCGATGCTCCCTCCCGCCTCGGCGACCAACAGCAGCCCCGCTGCCACGTCCCATGAATTGATTCGCCGCACCCAGAAGCCATCGAACCTTCCGCAGGCGACATAGGCGAGATTGATCGCCGTCGAACCGCTCCGTCGGATCGCCAGCGCCTCGGGGAGCACGGCGAGAAAGTCACGCACTGCCGGCGACGATTCGTCGACGCGCGCAGGAAAACTGACCGCCACCACGGCTTCCTCCAGATCGACCGTCCCAGCCGCCTTGATCGGCTGGCCATTGAGCCGGGCCCCGCCGCCGGCCCGGGCTGTGAAGCACTCGTCGCGAGCGGGATCGTAGATCGCCCCGACGAGGATCTCGTTCCCGCGTGCCAGTGCCACGGAGGTGCAGTAGGCGGGAATACCCTTGACATAGTTGGTGGTGCCGTCGAGCGGATCGACGATCCAGCGGCATCCTTCCTTCCCCTCGGTCTCCCCCCCCGGCAGCGATTCCTCCCCGACGAAGCCGTGGTCGGGAAACGCCTCGAGGACGATCCGCCGGACTTCGCGCTGCGCGGCGACGTCAGCCTCGGTGACGTAATCGCGTGGCCCCTTCGATGAGACCGCGAAACGACCGATCCACTCCTGGAGGACACGTCCACCGGCACGAGCGGCGGCTTCGCAGACGGCGAGAGGATCGGACATCAACGAGGTCTCCATGGCGGATGGACCGATCATGGCCCGGGGCGGTTGGACCTGACAGGCGACCCGGGGCCGGAGCCGGGCTTCCTCGCTCAAGTCTCTCGTCTCAAACCTAACAGACCACCGAGAAAGGAGGGGAGCGGAGGGCACTTTCCGCAGGCACGGCTAAACTGTTGACCAAGAGGACGCCCCGAGAACCTGTTTGGTGAACGTCGAGCCGAGGATCGCCGCATGTCGAAATCGAAAACCACCGCCACGCCGGCGGCCAGCGTCTGGGGCCTCGAGGGGCACGTCGCCTCGGCCGCGTGCCGCGGAGTGCGGCTCGACCTGGCGCACCCTTCCGCGGGGCTCGTCACCACCACCGGAGATCACCTGCTCGGCCTCGATCTGGGTCTCGATCCGGGGCAGGAACGGCCTCCGGTCGACCGCTGGGTGCGGGGCGACGACATCACCGCCACCTGGGAACCGGGAGACGAACGCGAGTTGCGCGCCACCGGACTGTGGCGGCAACTCCATCTGCCGGCAATCGATGGCCCGAGGGTCGCGGGCGGTGGCACCGGAGTCGTGGCCTGGGAACTGATCGCCTCAGCGACCACCCGACTGCTCCGGGCCGATTCCACCCTCGCTGTCACCTCCGATCTCGATGTCGGGAGCGTGCTCATGGCGGCGTGGGAGCGCGGCGTCCCGCTGCCATTCCTTCCCGGCATCGACCCCCACAAAGGACTTGTGCTCGTGCGGCGCAGTCGGGCCCCGAGTGTGCTCCTCATGCTGCACCCCTCGGACCACCAAGCAGTCAGCGTCGAGCGTTGCGGAGAGAGGACGAGGATCGGCTGTTGGCTGTTTCCCACAGGGGTCGAGAAGGGTGTGCTCCTGCGAAGCCGGGTTCTGGCGGCGATCGGGCCGGCGGAGGGGGACATGACATGGGCTGCCGACTTGGCGACATGGTTCGCCGCCTCCCCCCCCGAACTTGCCACCTAGAGCCCCCAAAAAAGCCGAGATTTTTCGGGGGCGTCGGCCGCCGCATCGGGCGGCAGGGCACTTGATCCACCGCCTCTTGGGTACATGTGGCGAGGTGCATGGGGGGGAATTCCACTGGTCGCACGGCGGCCCTGCACGTTACATTGCCCCCATCTTCCCCGAATTCACCCGCCATGGATCGGCGACGGCCCCAACTCGCGGTGGGGCTGCGTGACGGTCTGTGGGCGCCTCGATGGTGGGACTGTCGCGGTGTAGCCGTCGGGGGCGCCGGTCAATGGAGGACCTCGCCGTGGCAGACATTGTCTTCGCGTTCGACGCAGCGCTCGACCGGCCCCTGCCGGTGCCGGTGACGGCGCCTCCCGATGTCGTCGCGGCTTTGGCGACGGCCCCCTGGGAGGCGTTCGAGGCGGCCGTATCCACGGCCCGCCAATCGCGGGCGGCGGCGCTGGTGCTCTTCGGCGCGACCCTCGACCCGCTCCGAGCAAGCCCGGCCCAAGCAGCCCGGCTCCGGGCACTGATCGTCGGCCTGGCTGCCGACGGCTGCCGGACGGTGTGGGTGGCCGACGACGCGGCCGACTGTGCCAACGTCGCGCGGATGCTCGCCGAACCCGAGGGCCTTTGCTTCGTCACGCCGGTGGCGCCGCAGCGGCTCGACGTGCGCGGGTTGTCGGTGGAGATCTGCTCGGCCCGCGGCCCGGCAGTGGCCATGACCGGCGTGGGACAGATCATTCCCTCTTTCGCATCAGCGCACTCCTCGCTTCTTCCTGCGCAGCGCCGCGTGATCGTTGGCTGGGATGATGCGTGGAACACCTTCCACACCGATTCCGGTGGCGTGCTCCACGGGCTCCATTCCCCGGTCACTCCGGGCGCCATCCCCGCTTCCGGCACGTTCTTCGTGTGGGGCTCGCGGCGAACCCAGGCGCCCCCGGCCGGCGTCCACCAACTCCCGCCCCTCCAGGCGCGTTCCGCAGCCGAGGTGGCGGCCGGCGCGTGCGGCGCTGTGACCCTCACCACCATCGCCTCCCCGAGCCCTGCATTCACCCCCTACCCGCATACCCCCCTTGCGTCCGCTCCTGCTATCGCCACCACCGGATCGGCGGCCGGCCCGACCACGGCGGCGACGGTTCTCCCTCCGGCCGGCGACGGCCGCACCGTGTGGCGCGAGGTGCCGACACACCGCGTTGCCTGGCGCACGCTGACTCTCGAGTCGCTCGCCGGCAACGACGAGGATTTGGCCACCACGATCTGGGCGGCCCTCGAGGGCCTCACTCCGGATCCCGCCGGCCCTCTTCATATCGTGCGGGTGGCGGTTGACTGCGGCGGGAGCATCTCACGACGCGTGCACGTGTCGGAGATTTCCGCGGAAACGCTTGTCCGCCTCCGCCAACTTTTCGAACCGAAGTCGTTCCGCGTCTGGTGTCAGGATCTCGAAGCCGACCGCGGCGAGGCCTTGGCGGCCCTGGTGCGGAATGCGTCCTCGAGCAAATCGGGGGCCACCGCCTCCTTCGCCACGCTGCTGGCCGAACAGGTGATCGAGGCGGAACGCACCGGCGCCCAGGGGGTGCCGCGCGAAGCCGCCTGGCTGGCACTGGAATTGATGGAATCGACCTGAGAATGGCTCGCCCACCCGGGGCTCGGCCTGTCACCGGAGGACGATCGGAATGATCATCGAGCGAATCGACATCGAACGTTTCGGCGCCCTCTCGGGCGTCCGTGTCGAAGGACTCGCCGCGGGCGTGGAGGTGCTCCACGGCACGAACGAAACCGGCAAGACCTCCCTGCTTGAGTTCGTCCGCGGGGTGCTGTTCGGATTTGGACACCTCTTCCGCCGCGGTATCCTCGATCCGCACACCCCCTGCGGCGGCAGGCTCCAGGCCCGTGCGGGTGTCGATGGTCGGCGGATCCTCGTGGAGCGGCGTCACGAAGGGCCGCATCTGGAGCGACTCTCGCGCACCGACTACACGGCAGAGAAGGATCTCCCTGTCGCCGACCACCTCACTGTCACCGCGGCTGACGGTGGCACCGCGACGACACTCTTCCTCCAGGATTACATGGGGGAGATCGACGAACAGACCTTCACGACGGTGATGGCATTCGGTCTCGACGAACTCCAGGAACTCCACACCCTCGCCGCCGAAGGATGCGGAAGCAGGCTCTACGAGCTGGCAAGCGGACTCGACCGTGGCCGGGTGACGCGTGTCCTCGACAACCTCCGGCACGCCATCGAGCGGCTCGACTCCCCCGATCCGGAGGTGTCGCCGATCGAGTCGCTCCGCCAGCGACGCAGCGCCGCACTGACGCGACTCGCGGCCATGGGGGCGCCATCGGTCGGCGCCGGGGCGCTGGGGAGCGAGTTGGCCCGAATCGACGCCGAGATCGCAGAACTCGAAGCGGCCCTCCAGGCGGCCAAGCACACCGAGGAGACCATTCGCTCGGTGGTGCCACTCGAGCCGCTGTTCCACGCCTGGAGGCGAACCTCCGACAAACTTCAGGAGCTCGAGGCGACACCGCTGATTCACCCCGACCTCGACGCCTGGCAGCTGGCGACGAAGCGACGCAACGATTTGGCCCGCGTGGCGGCGAAGCGGAAGCGGATCCGCGGACGCATCGCCCGGGAGCTGAAGTCACATTCGGCCGACGTCACGATCTGGAAGAAGCGTGCCGTCGTGGCCGCGTTGTGCGAGGAGCAGCCGCGTCTCGAGCGGCTCTCCGCCGAGGCAGCCCGGGCCGCTGCCGCCGCCCGGCAGGCTGCCCGCCGCTTCGGCGAGCAGTTGGGGCAGGCGGGGCTCGTCCGTCTCCTCGTCGCCGATGCCAGCGCCGGAGCCTCGGTCGACACGCTCGCCGAGCTCCATCTCCCCGCCGGGTTCGAACGCTCGTTCGGCGGTCTCCGCGGCCGCTCCCGCGAGCTCGCCGCCGCGTCGCGCCAGGTGAAGGCGGCCAAGGAGACGCTCGCCGGCGCCCGTACCGCCGCCGACGCCACACGGAATGCCTCCAAGGGGGGCACGGCGGCGCAGTTGGCCGCCTCGTCAATCGCCACGGCCATCGAAGAGGCCGGTGCGCGGGCGGCGCTCCTCCGCAACCGGATCTCCACCGGCGAACAGGTGGTCGAATTGGAGAAGTCGCTCGCTGCTCTCGATCGCGATGTGGCCCTCCATCTCAAAGGGCAGCTCATTCCGCTGGAATGGCTCCTCGGACTCGGCGGCCTGTTCGTCACCGGCGCGGCGATGATTCTCTCCGGCCTCCTCCTCCCGGCTACGGTCACAGGCTCGCTGGCCTATGTCATGGCGGCACTTGGGCTGGTGGGGACGGGGCTGGCTTCGGCCGTCACCTGGTCGCTCGACCGCGCCGCAAGCGACCGGCTCGAGGGGGCCCGCCAGCAGGTGGCGATGGTACGAAAGCAGCGGGACGAAGCCTCCGGCCAGTGTGCGCTGCTCGACAAAAAGCTCGAGGCAGCGAGGGGATCCGTGGAGCGATGGCCCGGAGAGCATGCTCCCGCGCTCGACCGCCGTCTCGCCGCCGCCCAGACCGAGATCGACAGGCTCGAGGCTCTCGCCGCGAGGGAGGGATCGCTCCATCTCCTCGCCGACCGGGTCGAGGCCGCCGAGCAGGACCTCGCCCACGCGGTCGAACGCCTCCGCACCGCACGTACCGGCTGGCGCCGCGCGCTCGAAAAGCGTTCGCTCCCCCCCACACTCACCTCCCACGACATCCGCCAACTCTCCCGCCACCGCTCCACGCTCCTCGCCCTCGACGAAGAACGCCGCCGGGCCTCCGACGAGGCCCGCCTCCGTCAGGATGAGCTGGCCGCGATGGGGCACCGGATCGAGGAGTTGCTCGTCGAATGCGACATGGAAGCGGAGGGCTCCCCTCTCGACCAACTGCAGCAACTCCGCGAGCGTCTCGAGAGGGAAACGTCCTTCCACCGCCTTCGTGGGAAGATGACGGCGCGGCTCGTGCGGGCCCGTCGAAGGCACCGCGAGGCGCTCGCCCGCGTCAAGCTGGCCGACCGTCGCGTGCAGGAGATCATCACCCGCTGGGGTGTCGATACGGAGAAGGAATTCCTCCCCCTCGTCGACCGCCGGCCACTGGTTGAGGAGGCCCGGCTGGAGGCCCAGGCCGCAGAGCGTGCCTGGCAGGAGGCGAGGCGGCGGATCGCCGAACTTCCCGAGCTCGATTCCTGGCTCGCGGGCACCAGGCAGGTGACCCTCGACCAGCGTGTGGCCGAGGCCCATCTGGTGACGGTGGCGGCGCGGGACTCGCTCGACCGCGGCCGTGATGCCCGCAAGGCGGCCGCGGTGCGGGTCGAATCAGCGGCGAAGGATCACTGCACAGAGGGGCTGCAGTTGGAGATCGCCACGATCGAACACGACCTCGAGGAGCAGATCCATCGTCGCCGCATGCTGGAGACTGCACGGGCAATGCTCGACTCGACGCGGGCGGCCTTCGCACGCGATCACCAGCCGGCCGTCCTCCGCGAGGCGTCTCGGTGGCTCGTCCGTCTTACACAGGGCCATTACACGAAGATCACGACCTCGATCCACGAAGCCCGCCTCGAGGTCCACGACGCCGACGAGATGCTCTGGAACCCCGACCGGCTCAGCCGTGGCACACGCGAGCAGGTGTTTCTCGCCCTGCGATTGGCCCTCGTCCGTGATCTCGAGCGGCATGGCGTCCACCTGCCGATCGTGATTGACGATGCCCTGGTGAACTTCGACGACAGCCGTGCCCGTTCGGCCGCCGAGGTGCTGATGGAATTCGTCGCCGACCAGCCCCGCGAGCGGCAGATGCTCGTCCTCACCTGCCACGCCCATGTCGCGCGGATCTTCCGTGATGTCGGTGCCTCGGTGCGGTCGCTGTCGGATACGGAGCTCCACCCCAGCCCCGCGGTCGTTTCCCGTCCCGCGAGTGCCAGAGTGGTGGTCTCGGATCCCACCCCGATCACGGTCGAGCCGACGATTCACCACCATGCGGAGATCTCGGCACGGGCCCGCGTGGTGGTGCAACACCTCGCTCCAGAATCACAACCGGCCGCGCGCATGGCCCCCGCACGCCCGCCTCTTCCCGCTCCGATCCCTGTATCGTCAGCCCCCGTCATCCAGCCAGCGGTGCTGCCCCGCCATTCCCACGGAGGCCTCGGCTATCCGGTGCATGGAAGTCACCGCGCCCCCGCGCACACCGTGATCCACTCCGGCCATCTTGCCGGCCTGGGCTATGTGGGGATCGTGACGACCCCCCAGGCCGTCGACATGGCCGCCACGCTGCCGACCGATGTGGGAACGACGGCGGTGCCCCGCATGGGCCACGGACGGGTCACGAGGCCACTGGTCGAGACGGTGGCGGGAATGGTCCCCGCCCCGTACGACGATGCCACGCAGGATCACTCGATCCGGGATCATGCCGACGGTGACCATGGCAACCAGAATGATGCCGAATCTGGCCGGGAAACAGAAGACCTGCCGCACCGAGCCAAAGCGTCCGCGGCCAAGCCCGCCCCCCGCGCCAAGCGTTCCCGCGGTCGGCACGACTGACGATTCCCGATCCCACCGCCGGGCGGCGTCCGCCCGCCGGACTGTCACGGCATGATGATCGACCAGACGCTCGCGAAGTCGTCGGTCCAGAGCGGGCATCCGGAACCGGTGCCACAGGGATCGGCAACCTCGGCGATCACCGGCCGCTCGAGGGTCGCCCTGTCGCGTGCCAGCAGCATCCAGGTCGAGCCATAGACCCACCACTCATCCCCCCCGGGATCGGTCACCGACACCACAGCCAGTCCGAAGTGATCGGCCAGCCGTTCCACGACCGGGGCGAGATCGAGATAGCGGTTGGAGATGTGGATGGCGAGGATCCCCCCTGGAGCGAGATGGGCCAGATAC
>CANGIH010000030.1 GCA_947453875.1 Planctomycetaceae bacterium
CCGCGGCCTCGTCGCCACGACGAGCGATGTCGGCGGCCGCGGCGCGGCCCCCTCCCCTCCGGAGCTCCTCGACTGGCTCGCCGTCCGCGTCACGGAGTCAGGCTGGAAGGTGAAGGACCTCCACCGGCTGATCATGCGCTCGCACACCTACCGGCAGTCGGCCGAGGGCGATCCGGCCGCGGTCGCCGTCGATCCCGACAATCGCTGGCTGGCACGGTGGCCCCGCCGCGCACTCGATGCCGAGACGCTGCGCGACACGATCCTCGCCACCAGTGGCCTCCTCGATCGCTCCTCGCCGCCGCCCCATCCCTTCCCGGCCGTCGACACCTGGGCGTTCACGATCCATCAGCCGTTTCACGGGCCACACGACCATTACGACTCCGACCGCCGCAGCGTCTATCTGATGGTGCAGCGCAACCGGCGGCATCCGTTCCTGGCACTGTTCGACGCTGCCGATCCCAATCAGAGCGTCGCCGTCCGCGACGCCACGATCACGCCGACACAAAGCCTGTTTCTCATGAACTCGCCCCTCGTTCACCGGACCGGCACCGCCTTCGCCGAGCGGATTCTTGCCACGGCGAGCGACCGTGCGGCGCGCCTCCGGCTGGCGACGGAGCTCGCCTGGGGGCGCGAACCAGAGGCCGACGAACTGGCGGGGATGGAGGCCTTTCTCGATCAGGTCAGGGCCCATTCGCCAGGTGCCCCGGAGCGCGAATCCTGGGGGGCGCTGGCGAGAGTCCTTCTCACCGGCAATCCCGCCCTGTTCGTGGATTGATCGCCATCATGCCCCACTCCCCACCGTCCACCGACCAGTCCGTCCTCTCCCGCCGAGCCTGGCTCGACTCGATCGGGCGTGGCCTTTCTTCCACGGCGCTTCTCGGACTGCTCGCCGAATCGTCACCGGCCGCCGCGCCGCTCGATCCACTCGCGCCGCGGGCCCCGCACTTCCCCGCCACCGCCGACCGGGTGATCTTCCTCTATTCCACCGGTGGCGTGTCGCACGTCGACACCTTCGACTTCAAGCCGCAGCTCGTCGCCGACCATGGTAAGTCGATCACGGCCTCGCGCTGGCTCAACAAGCCGGGGGCCTTCGAGCGCTTCCTCATCAAGCCGAGGTGGGGATTCAAGCAATACGGCCAATCGGGTGCCTGGGTGAGTGATCTCTTCCCACATGTCGGCGGCGTCGTCGACGATCTCTGCATCCTCAATGCGATGCACTGCGACAGCGACGGCCACGACAAGGGAACCCTCGCCGCCCACACAGGCTCCGCCCAGTTTGCCAGGCCGAGCCACGGCGCCTGGGTGAGCTACGGCCTCGGCACGGAGAATGAAAACCTTCCCTCGTTTGTCGTCGTCGCCCCCGCCGCTCCCTATGCCGGCGCCCAAACCTGGGGAAGCGACTTCCTCCCCGGCTGCCATCAGGGAACGCATGTGTTGCCCGGCGCCGAGCCGCTTCCCAATCTGAAATCCCTCGCGCCACAGCCTGCCATCCAGCGGATGGAACTCGACCTCCTTGCCCGCATCAATGCCGCCCACCTCCGCACACGCCAGGCCGATGCGGCACTCGCCGCCCGGCTGCGATCGTTCCAGACCGCCTTCGGGATGCAGCGTGAGGCCCCGGAGGTGTTCGATTTCTCCACAGAGACCGACGAGACCCTCCGGCTTTACGGGCTCGAGCGCGGTGCGACGCAGGGCTTCGGATGGCAATGCCTCGTCGCCCGACGGCTTGCCGAGCGCGGCGTGCGATTCGTCGAGCTGATCGACGTCGGCTCAAGCAACAACTGGGATTCCCATGGCAACATGGCCGACCACGAGAAGCTCGCCCGGGCGATCGATCAACCGATCGCCGGGCTTCTGACCGACCTCAAGCGCCGCGGGATGCTCGAGCGGACGCTCGTCGTGTGGACGAGCGAGTTTGGCCGGACGCCGTTCCACCAGACGGCCGATCATCCCGGCCGCGAGCACCACAATCTCGTCTTCTCCTCCTGGATGGCCGGGGGTGGCATCAAGGGAGGCCTCGTTCACGGGACGTCGGACGAACATGGCATTCTCCCCGTCGACGGCGCCGTCCACACCCACGATCTCCACGCCACGATGCTCGCGGCCCTCGGAGTCGACCACGAGCGTCTCACCTTCCGCCACGCCGGCCGCGACTACCGCCTCACCGACGTCGCCGGCAGGGTCGTGCGGGAGATCCTGCCTACCACTCCGGGCTAATCACCAAGAGACCTCAGAATCATGACCTCTCCCGTCATCGCCACCCTCGCCGATCTCGTCAGTATCGATAGCGTGAATCCGGCGTTTGGCGGGCCCGGCGAGGGGGGCGTGGCTGATTATGTCGACGGCCGACTCCGCGCAGCGGGAATCGAGTCGCGGCGCACGAAAGTGCTCCCGGGGCGCGACAACGTGGTGGGGATCGTCCCCGGCCGTGATCGATCCCGGCAGGTCGTGCTCGAGGCCCACATGGACGTCGTCAGCATCGCCGGCATGACCATAGCGCCGTTCGACCCGGCGATAGCCGGTGGGCGGATCTACGGCCGCGGCTCCTGCGACACGAAGGCCGGCCTCGCCGGGATGCTCCATGCGGTGATCGATGTCCATCGTTCGGGCGTCGTGCCCCCCTGCGACATCTGGCTGGCGGCGGTGATCGACGAGGAATACCTGTTTCGCGGCGTGACACGACTGTGCGACGACCTTCCGCCCACCGTTCCCGGCAGCCAGCCCCGGGCGGCCATCGTCGCCGAACCGACGGAGATGCGCGTCGTCGTGGCGACGAAGGGAGTTGTGCGATGGGAAATCGTCTTTCACGGCCGGGCCGCTCATTCCTCGAAGCCCCAGCTCGGCATCAACGCCATCAGCCACGCTGCGGCATTTATCGGTGAAGTGGATGCGATGCACGCCTCCCTGGCATCCCGCCGTCATCCCCTTCTCGGCCCCGCCACCGGCAATGTCGGCCTCATCGGCGGCGGGGTGCAGGTGAACTTCGTCCCCGATCGCTGCGCTCTCCAGATCGACCGCCGCCTCCTGCCAGGGGAGCGCACGGCCGACGTCCTCGCCACCTATCAGGCGATCCTCGACCGGATGGCGGCGGACGATCCAACGGTCCGGGCCGAGATCGTGCCGCCATTCCTCGTCGATGAGGCGCTTGAGACGCCGGCCGACACCCGCGCGATGACGCTCGCCTCGGAGGTGGCCAGGGATCTCGGGCTCGACGCCGAGCCGGTCGGAGTCCCCTATGGCAGCGACGCCAGCAAGCTCTCCCGGCACGGCCTCGACTGCATCGTGTTTGGCCCCGGGAGCATCGATCAGGCCCACGGCGCGGTCGAATATGTCGATATCAGTCAGGTCGAGCGGGCGGCGGAGTTTTACCGGGAGTTTTCCCGGCGTTACGAGTGACCACACGCTGACCACCACGAAGGAGACCGTGACATGACCGACGTTTCGAGACGAACATTTCTGGCGACGGCCGCCGTCAGCCTCGGTGCCGGGCTGGCTGGGCCCGGCGCGCCATCGGCCTTTGCCGCCGACGATGGCTTTACCGATCTCGTCGACGCCCATGTCCACGTCTGGTCGCCCGACATCGCCGCCTGGCCACTCGCGGCGGCGTTCACGAAAGCGGACATGCAGCCGGCGAGCTTCACCGCCGAGGAGCTCCTGGCCACCTGCCGGCCACACGGAGTGTCGCGCGTGGTGCTCATCCAGATGAGCTTCTACGGCTTTGACAATGCCTACATGCTCGACTGCATCCACCGCCACGCGCCCGCCTTTGCCGGCGTGGCAATCGTCGATCACGACAAGCCGGGCGTCGCCACCGAAATGAAGGCCCTGAAAGAGCGCGGCGTGCGCGGCTTCCGGCTCTATGCCAACCGGAAGAATGCCGAGGGGTGGGCCGATTCAGCCGGCATGAAGGCGATGTGGGAGTGCGGTGCCGAGGAGAATCTCGCGATCTGCCTCCTCGCCGACCCCGATGCGCTTCCGGCGATCGCCGCGCAGGTGGCCCAGTACCCCAAGACGCCGGTCGTCATCGACCACTTCGCCCGGCTGGGGATGAAGCGGGGGCTCGGCACGCCCGACGCTCAGGGCGACCTCGACCGACTCGTCACGCTCGCCGATCATCCGCAGGTGAACGTGAAGGTGTCGGCGTTCTATGCCTTGGGCGCGAAGCAGCCCCCCTACGACGACCTCGCTCCTCTTGTTCGCCGTCTCCGTGACGCCTACGGCTCGAAGCGGCTGATGTGGGCCACCGACTGTCCCTACCAGCTCGACAAGGGCCCGGCAGGCGAAGCGCATTCCTACGCGGCGTCGCTCGAGCTCGTCCGCGACAGGCTCGACTTCCTCTCGCGCGAGGAGCGCCTCGACATCCTCAGGAACACAGCCCGTCGCGTGTTCTTCGACGGGGCCACGTGAACCCTTGGCCCTACGGCGATGGACGTCACGGCTGCAGGGGAAACTCCGCCAACCGCTCAGCCGTGGAGAGCTTCCAGACGACGACCCGGCCGTCCTGCGTACCGGCGGCAACGAGATCGGCCGGGACGCTCGCCGCCACGGAGATCAATCGCCGCCCGGTCCCTGTGTCGTATTCGCGCACCTTCTCCCCGTCCTGCAGCTTGAAGAGGTGCGCCTTCCCATTGGCTGACGGGGCCGCGAAGAACTCCCCCGCCACCACCAACTGAAACACCTCGCCACCGAGATGGGTGTCGCGGACATGCGCCGCTTCGGTGATCTTCCAACGATCCCACTTCTGGGCATCGCTCGCCGAGAACATCTCCTCGCCCGCAGGATGGAAAATGATGCCACGGACCGGCGCGTCGTGCCGGCCGTAGGTGGCCAGGAGTGTTCCCGTGGCAGCGTCGAAGACCTTGGCCGTGCGGTCGCGGCTGCCAGTGGCGATCCGGCTCCCATCGGGGCTCCAGGCGACGGCGAGCACCCAGTCGCGGTGGCCGGGAATCGCGCGGACGAGGCTCCCGCTTTCGGCGTCGAAGATTCGCACCGTCGCATCGGACGAGGCGACGGCGATCCTGCTCCCATCGCCGCTCCAGGCGACGTCATGGACCATGTCTGCTCCGGAGGCGAGGACGCGGAGCAGTCCGCCCGAGAGCGTGAACAGCCGCACCTCCCCGAGCCTGCCGGGCACCCCTCCTGCCACGGCAAAGCGGTCGCCGGCAGGGCGAAGCGCGATCCGGGTCGAGCGTTCCGGCAGATTGCCGATTCGGCTGCGGACGCCGCCGCTGGCCGGGTCGATCACGAGAACCTCGCGCCAACCGCCGGCGAGAAGCTCGCCAGCGGGGGTGAAGGCAAGCGCCGTCACCGGCGGCAGCATCGTATAGGTGGAAGGCGCCGCCGGATGGACCGGCGGCGGGATCTGATCGACAAGAAACGTGTCGGCCGAGACGCCATCGAAGGGTAGGCCGGCGTCGATCCAACGCCCGATCGCGTCGATGTCCGCAGCGGCAAGGGGCTCGCCATCGAGCGGCATCCGCAGATCGGCATCGGTGGAGGTGATGCGGCCGAAGACCTCGCTCGCGCCCCGATTCCCAGCCAGGAAACCATCGCCCCCCGTCGCACCGGCCTTGAGGAGGGCGGCAAACGAGTCGGCTCGCCATCCCCCTTCGGCCTTGTCTTCCCCATGGCAGGCGACACAGTGCCGCTGGAGGATCGGGGCGACGTCGCGGATGAAGCTCACCGCGGCCACGGGCTCGACCGGGGCCGAGGATTCGACGGTCACCCTGTAGGGATGGGCTTCGCCGCCGCCGTCGTTGGCATCCTGCACCACCAGAAAGATCGGGCCGGCGCGTGGCACGGTGATGTCGAGTTGCGGATCACGCGAACCGGCGCCGTCGTCGGCCGTGGCGATCAGTGCGCCTTCCGAATCGTGGAGCGTGAGGAGCGGATCGAGCAGCGAGCCGACGGCATGTGCCGTGACAGAGACCAGCAGGTGCTCCCCAGCCTCGGCAGCAATACGAAAGACATCGACATCCTGCGGCCGCTCGATCGCCCCGAGGATCGTGAGCGGCACGCCGGCCGGCAGCGAAACGACCTGCGACGTCTCGAATCCGGGATTCGGCTCCACCTCGACAAGGGTACGGTCCGGCGCGAGAAGCGGCAGACGGAGCGTCGTCTCGCCATGGGGAGCCACGACGAGCATCGCCGTCTCGGCCGGGGGGGGAGAGGGGAGATCGGCGGTGAAGCGGAGCTCGAACTCGACCTGCGTGTCCCCAGCCCTTTCGGCCGGGAAACCATTGGGGAGGCCCACCTTCCCCTGGGAGAGAAGCATCGTGGTGACACCAGGCGTCATCGATCGCACCTCCGTCACCCCCTCGAGACCGCGCCCCCGGGCCCTCACCTTCACCGGTTCACCGCCGACAACGCTAAGCGGCACGGTGAACAGGGACTGCGGTGGAGTTGGCGCTTCTTCAGCCCGCAGCGCCGCAGAGTGAGCGACAGACAGTGCAAACCCCCACAGCCACACCCACCGACAGGCCCCCACCCCGCCCCACGAGGCCACCACTGGGAGCCGAGACCACCAAAAGCGATCCACGGTGGTCAGGCTCCAAAAAGGTCGGGAATGGGGCGGCCGGCGTCGAGGATCTCGACCGGTCGGCCATCGGGGGTGGAGAGATGCTTCCGCGGGTCGATGCCGAGGGAGGAAAGGATCGTGAAGGCGACGTCGGCCGGAGCGACCGCTTTCTCGACCACCTGACCACCGTCGCGGTCGGTGGCCCCGATCACCGTCCCCGCCTTCACGCCGGCCCCGGCGAAGATCAGCGAGGCGGCCGGGCCCCAGTGGTCGCGGCCGGCGTCCTTGTTGATCTTCGGTGTCCGGCCGAATTCCCCCATGCAGACAAGGAGCGTCTCCTCGAGGAGACCGCGCTGCTTCAAATCCTCCACCAGCGCAGAAAACCCGAGATCGAACTCGGGGAGCTTCTTGTCGAGCCCTTCGAAGATCTTTGCATGATGGTCCCAGCCGCCGTAGTTGACGGTGGCGAAGCGCACCCCCGACTCGACGAGCCGCCTGGCCATCAGGCAGCTCTGGCCGAACGTGTTCCGGCCGTAGCGGTCGCGGACTGCATCGGGCTCGCGCTCGATGGCGAACGCCTCACGGGCCCGCGGCGAGAGCACCATCGACGTGGCCCGGGCACGGTATTCGTCGTAGGAACGGATGGCGTCGTTTCCTTCGACGCGCGCGGCGAGGCGGTCGACGGCGGCGAGGAGCGACTGCCGCCGATCGACCCGAACCTGGGGCAGCGACTCGGAAGGAAGAAGATCGCGAACGCGGTAGTTGGCGTCGCTGGGATCCCCCGCCTTGAACGACTCGTAACGCCCCCCGAGGAAGGCGCTTTTGCCCAGTTCCCAGGTAAAAGAGGGATTGCGCGGGATGGCGACGTACGGTGGCAGTTCGCCGCCGAAGCCACACTCGTGGGCGGCAACGGCGCCGATGGCGGGCCAGTCGCCGAACGGCGTACCGAATCGGCCCGAGAGCACCCAATTCGTGGCGGTCTCGTGGTGGTCGTTCGTATGGGCGCCGCTGCGCACCAGACACACCGAAGAGAGCGTCTGGGCCATCCTCGGAAGGATCTCGGCGATCCGCACCCCCGGCAGGCTCGTGGGAATCGTGCCGTACTTGCCCCGCACTTCCTCCGCCGCGTCGGGCTTGGGATCGAAAGAGTCGTGGTGCGAAAGACCACCGCCGAGAAAGACGAGAATCACCGACCGCGCCCGGGCCGGAGCCCCTCCCGTCGCTTCGGCTGCCAGCAGGTCGGGCAACGAAAGCCCGAGAGGCGCGAGCCCACCGACGCGGAGGAAGCTGCGCCGCGAAAAGCCGGCGGGGGCTGCCGATCGGCCGGTGGTGATGTCGTACATCGTGGCTCTTGTGGCAGCGCGAGCCGCCCCCCAATCAGTGGTTGAACGTGAACTCTTTGGCATTGAGCAGCGCCCAGAGCAGGTCGGAGGCCCCTTCCCCCCGATCGGCCCCCGACAGCGCCGCATCGACCGCCGCCCGCTCCGCCGGTTGTGGCAGCCGGCTCACCGTGGCGAGAAACAGGCCCTCGACGAGCGGATCAGCCGGGCCGTCTGCGGTCGCCGTGAGAAGCCGTGCCAGGGTGCCGTCGTCGCGACGGATCTTCCCGAGGATCGTGTCGCTGTTCTGGAGATGGAGGAGTTGCGGGAGGGTGACGTCGCCCGAGCGTTCGCAGGCACAGGCCGTCACCCGGTCAGAGCGGCCGAACGTGGTAAGGAAGTAGGAATCGGCCTGCGGCCCCGGCAGCTGGATCGCCCGCGTCCCCTCAGGCGCTCCGGCGAACGCATCGGGAACGGCCGTCGCCTTCGCGATCGCGTCAGCGAGAACTTCGGCGGGGAGACGGCGGGGGTAGTAGTGGGAATAGAAGCGGCGGTCGTTGGCGCTTTCCGCGGTGGTGTCGGAGGCGAACTGGTAGGTGCGCGAGTTGACCATCAGCCTCATGACATGACGGAGATCATGACCGGAGCGGACAAACTCCCCGGCGAGCGCCCCAAGGAGCGGCGCGTTGCTCGGGGGGTTTGTCGCCCGGAGATCGTCGACCGGCTCGACGAGTCCGACGGCGAAGAAATGCTTCCAGAGCCTGTTGACGATCGCCGCCGCGAAGGTGGGATTGTCGGGGGACACGATCCATTCGGCGAGAGAATCGCGCGGGTCGGCGCCGGGGGCGATCTCCACGGGGCGCCGATCGAGCCCCTGCGGCGGCAGCTGCCTTCCTGTCCGTGGCTGCGCGGCGGTCACCGCCGCGCTCCTGGCCTTCTCGATCTCTCCGGCAAGTTGCTCGATCTGCTTCCGCTTCGCCTCGACCTGCGCCGGATCAGCCGGCTGCCCCCCGTCACCGGTCGGTGCCACGAGCTTTTCGAGCTCCTGTTCCGCGCCAGCCTTCTGCCGCTCGAGCTCGCGCTGCTGCCGCGATCCGACGAGGAGGAGCGTCGCCCCTTCGGCCGGCGGCCGGCGATCGAGGGCCACACGGGAGAAGAAGGCGGTGAAGTGGTAGTAGTCGTCCTGGGTGTATTTCTCGAGCGGATGGTTGTGGCAGCGGGCACAGCCGATCCGCACCCCGAGAAACGCCTGGGCCGCGGAGTCGGCCGCCTCCGATTCGACCGCAGGCTTCTCGCCGACCGTGACGATCCACCACCCCACCGCAGGCGTCGCATCGCGCGCCGTGAGCACGTCGCGCACCAGATCGTTCCATGGACGGTTGGCCGCCACCTGACCGCGGAGCCAGGCGTGGAACGACCGCACCCCCTTCACCCCACGGACATCGTGATCCCGCTCCTTCCGGTTCTGGAGGAGATCGGAGAGTTGCAGCGTCCAGAAGTCGGTGAACTCCGGTCGTTCAAACAGCCTTTCCACCAAGTGCGCCCGCTTGTCGGCGGAGGTGTCGGCGAGAAAGGCCCGCACTTCCTCTGGATCAGGGAGCGTGCCGACGAGGTCGAGCATCAGGCGGCGTTGGTAGGTGGCGTCGTCGCAATCATCCGCCGTGGGGATGTGGAGGGCCCGCAGCTTTTCCATCACATGGTCGTCGATGACGTTGTGCCGCGTGGCAAATCGCTCCGCCGCCACCTCCTGCGGAAACGGGCTCGAGATCACGACGGTGTCGACGAGGCCGGCATAGGAGACGACGACCGCCACCTCCCCATGCTGCTCCCCGCGCACGATGCCGTCGGGGGAGACCGTGGCGTAGGCTGCGTCGTTGGAATGAAAACGGGCAAGCGCCGTCACCTCCTTCTCGGTGCCGTCGCTCCAGGTCGCCGTGACCGCCAAGGGGCGGACCTCGCCGGGGGCGAGCACGATCTCCTTCGGCGTCACCCGGACGGCCACGACTCTCCGCTCCTCGGCCAGCGGCCCTGGTGCGCCGGAGGAGATCCAAGCGGACAGCGTCCGCGCCGCGGTGCTGTCGCGCGCAAACAGCCTTCCCCCCCCATGCGGCAATCCGCCGGTGGCCTTGAGGAGGAGAAGGCTCTCGGCCGGATCGAGCCCCCCGATCCGCCGGCCGTATTCCTCGGTGACGACAGCCGCATGATCGGCGTCCGGGGCGTAGCCACGCAGCGAGAGCCGAAAGCCGTTCTGTCCGGCGAGCTTGCCGTGGCAGCCGCCGGAGTTGCAGCCGTAGCGCGTCAGCACCGGCTCGACGTCGTTGACGAAGCTCGGGGGCTCGGCCGCGGATGTGCCGCGCGGCCCGACGCAGCACGCTGTCGCCACAAGAAGAACGATCGCCGCCCGGTGGAGCTTTTCCATCTAAGCCATCACCCCGTGGTGGACGTGGCCCGCCACGTCGGTGAGCCGGAAGTCACGGCCGGCGTGCCGGTAGGTGAGCTTGAGGTGGTCGATCCCCAAAAGCCAGAGCATCGTGGCGTGGACATCGTGGATGTGCATCCGGTTCTCGACGGCGTAGTAGCCATACTCGTCGGTGGCACCGTAGCGCTGCCCCCCCTTCACACCGCCGCCGGCCATCCACATCGTGTAGCCGTCGGGGTTGTGGTCGCGGCCATCCTTCCCCTGCGCGACAGGCGTCCTTCCGAACTCCCCCCCCCAGACGACGAGCGTGTCGTCGAGAAGACCGCGGCGCTTGAGATCGGCAAGCAATCCGGCGATCGGCTTGTCGACCTCCGAAGCTTTTTCGGTGTGGCCGGCGAGAAGATCGCCATGCTGGTCCCACTGCACTTTTCCGTCGCTGTGGGTCACCTGCACGAACCGCACCCCCGCCTCGGCGAAGCGCCGCGCCATCAGGCACTGCCGGCCGAAATTCTCCGTCCGTGCTTCGTCGATCCCATAGAGCGCGAGCGTCTCCGGCGTCTCCTGGGAAAGATCCTGGAGCCCCGGCATCTCCGCCTGCATCCGGAAGGCAAGCTCGAACGACTTGAGCCGGGCGTCGAGTTGCCCATCGGCCGGAAGGCCTGCCGCCCCGTCGAGCGACGACAAAAGATCGAGTTGCCGGCGCTGCACCGCCGTGCTCCAGCGTGGATTCCCCATGTACTTCACGCGTGCTTCGGTCGCCGGCCGGCTCGCGACCCCGAGCGGCACCCCCTGATACTCCGCCGGGAGAAAGGCGGAGTTCCAGTTGTTGAGGCCCCCGTGGGCAAGCGTCGGGCAGATCGTGAGGAAGCCGGGGAGGTTGTTGTTGTCGGTGCCGAGTCCGTAATTGACCCAGGCGCCCATCCCCGGCCGAACGAATGTGTCGCTGCCGGTGTGGAGCTTGAGGACGGCGCCGCCGTGGGCCGAGTTGGTGCCGTGGCACGAATTCAGAAAGCAGATGTCGTCGACATGCCGGGCGACATGGGGGAAGAGCTCGCTGACATGAATCCCGCTCTGCCCATACTGGCGAAACTTCCACGGCGATCCGAGGAGATTGCCGGTGGGGGCGAACTGCACCCGCGGCTTCTCGAACGGGAGTTCCTTGCCGTCGTCGGCCTGGAGCTTCGGCTTGTAGTCGAACGTGTCGACCTGCGACGGCCCCCCCTTCATGAACATGAAGATCACCCGCTTGGCCCGCGCCGCAACCCGGTAAGCGGCGTCGGCAGGAGCGAGGGCCCCGGCCGATTCGCCGGCGAGGAGCGCCTGCGCGGCAAGCCAACCAAACCCGGCGCCACCAGCGCGGAGCATCCCCCGACGGCTCATCGCCGGGCAGCCGTCGCGGGAGCGGGTGTCGATGGGGAACATCGTCGTCGGGATCCTTTTGGCGCCGATGGGGGACTCAGCGCACGAACAAAAACTCATTGCCGGCCAGGAGCGCCTGAGCGACCGCCGTCCAGGCCCGCACCATCCGCTCCCCCTCCGCCACTCCATCGGCCGCAAGCGCCCTCTCGAGGTCGCGCACTGCCTCGGTGACGAGCCGCGCCTCCGACTCCGTCGGCATCCTGCCGCACACACGGCGATAGAGGATCGTGGGGCGCAGGGTGGCATCGGCCGGCGCCGCGGCCAAGATCCCCTTGGCGAGCGCCTCGGCACAGCCGAGCTCGAACTCGCTGTTGAGGAGATAAAGCGCCTGCGAGGCGACCGTCGACGTCCCCCGGTTGCCGTTGGGGACCGCGCCATCGGTGCAGTCG